>CAZBKR010000322.1:0-1511 GCA_964492455.1 uncultured Oscillospiraceae bacterium | reverse complement strand
CCGCCGATCTGCTGTCGCGCACCGCTTTGGGTTCGGCGATCTTCGCCAACAAGCCGGGTGACGGCTCCGCCCGCGAACAAGCGGCCTCCTGCCAGCGCGTGCTGGGCGGCATGGCCAACATCGCACGGGACTACGCCACCAAGCGGTATCGCAGCAACTGCATCAACTGGGGCATCCTCCCCTTCACGATCGACGCGGACGAGCCGTTCGACTATGAGTCCGGAGACTTCGTGTTTGTGCCGGACATCCGGCGCGCGGTCGAGGAAGGCCGGTCGGACATTCCTGCCAAAGTGGTGTCGGGCGGGCAGGTTCGTGATTTGCTGCTGCACATCGCGCCCTTGACCCCCGACGAAAAGACCATCCTCCTGGAAGGCTGCCTGATCAACTACTACGCCGCGCAAAAGCGGCGGTCCTGACTTGCCCGCGCGGGCGTCCGGTTCCTCCGGCGCCTCCAGGGAGACAGACTGGAACGGGATCCGCATCCGGCGGGTGCTCGCGTCCGACGCAGCTGCGGTGGCCGCGATCTATGAGCCCTATGTCCGGGAAACCGTCATTACATTTGAACTCGACCCTCCGGACGAGGTTGAAATGCGCCGGCGGATCGTCGAGACCGGTTCGCGCTACCCCTGGCTGGTCCTCGAGGACCCGGAACCGGATCCAGAATCCGGAACAGCCGGGGACGCGTCGTACGACCCGGAACACCGGCTGCTCGGATATGCGTATGCGAGCCGGTTCCACGAGCGCGCTGCCTACCGGCATTCGGTCTCGGTCACAATCTACCTGCGGCGCGACGTCCGCCACCGTGGATATGGGCGCCTGCTTTACGCGGAGCTTCTCCGTCTCCTGCGGGAGGAAGGGTATCACCGCGCCTATGCGGGCGTCACACAGCCCAACCCCGCGAGCATGGCACTCCATGAGGCGTTCGGGTTCCTGCCTGCGGGCCGGTATGAAGAGTGCGGATTCAAACTGGGTGCCTGGCGGACGGTCGTCTGGCTGCAGCTGGCACTGTCACACGACAACGCCCCGCCTGATGAAAAAGAAAGCGCCCTGTCACCGGAAGCTGCGGCGTACCGCGTCTGGCGGAACGGACCGCTGTTCGACCCGGAGATCCGGGCTGAGCTGGCCGCCATCGAAGGACAGGAGGACGAGATCCGGGAGCGGTTCGTGACCTCCCTGACCTTCGGGACTGCCGGACTGCGCGGCAAGATGGGCGCGGGCACCAACCGGATCAATCGCTACACCATCGCGCGGGCCACCCAGGCGATGGCGCTTTACCTGACAGAGAAAACCTCCGGACGGGTGCCGACTGTCGTACTCGGTCACGACACCCGCCACGGTTCGGAGGACTTCTCCCGTATTGCCGCCCGCGTATTCGCGGCCTACGGCGTGCGGGTACTGCGCTACCCGGACTACATTCCCACCCCGCTGCTCGCGTTCAGCGTGCTCCATCTCGTGTGTGATGCCGGCGTCATGGTCACAGCCTCCCATAACCCGCCCGCCTACAACGGATA
>CAZBKR010000321.1:0-1518 GCA_964492455.1 uncultured Oscillospiraceae bacterium | reverse complement strand
CCGGATCGTTGAGCTGGTGGCGAGGGGCGAAAAATGCGCCTGCGATCTGCTGGAGACGTTCCAGCTCACCCAGCCGACCATCTCCTACCACATGAAAATACTCTGCGACGCCGGACTGGTCCGCGCGCGCAAAGACGGGGCATGGATGCGCTATACGCTGGACACGCAGACAACTGAGGCACTGGACAGATACCTCTCGGTCGCGACTCGTGCGGACATGTTGGCTCATGACGATAGTTCCGCATGCGATCTGTGTGCCTCCGCTCGTAAAGGGGAGGTCTGATCCGAATGGAAGGAATCAAAGCGTTCTTTTCCGGCCTCAATGACATCCTGCTCAAGATGACCTGGCTGTCCGATGGGTTCCGGCGTCTGGTCGAGGACGTGTTCGGCCTTTCTGTCGAGGAGCGGATCGGGGGCAGCATCCACTTTTTCCTCTACGACACGGTCAAGATTTTTCTCCTGCTGTCCGCGCTCATCTTTACCGTTTCCTACATCCAGAGTTTCTTTCCTCCGGAACGAACCCGCGCGATCCTGGGCCGGTTCAACGGCGTCGGCGCCAATCTGCTGGGTGCGCTGCTCGGAACGATCACACCCTTTTGCTCCTGCTCGTCCATTCCGCTGTTCATCGGATTCACGAGCGCGGGACTGCCGATCGGAGTCACGTTCTCGTTTCTGATCTCCTCCCCGCTGGTCGACCTGGCTTCGATCCTGCTGCTCGCGAGCATCTTCAACTGGCGCATCGCGCTCGCCTATGTCGTGGTGGGCATCGTACTCGCGACCATCGGCGGGACCCTGATCAGCAAATTCAAGCTGGAAAAACACGTCGAACCCTTTGTGTACGCCAACAAACTGACCGAAGTCGACCTCCCGGAGCAAACCGTCCGTGACCGGCTGCTGTTCGCGCGCGACCAGGTGCGGGACATCGTCCGCAAGGTGTGGCTGTATGTGCTGATCGGGGTTGGGATCGGAGCCGCGATCCACAACTGGATTCCGGAAGATCTCATTACCGCGGTACTCGGAAGCCGCCATCTCTTCTCGGTTCCGCTTGCCACCCTCGCGGGCGCTCCGATGTACGCGGATATTTTCGGCACCCTCCCGATCGCGGAAGCACTGGTCGGCAAAGGGGTCGGGATCGGCACGGTACTCGCATTCATGATGGCGGTCACCGCGCTGTCACTGCCCTCTATGGTCCTGTTGAAAAAGGTGGTAAAAACCAAACTCCTGGTGATCTTTGCCGGGATCGTCCTTGTCGGGATTCTGGTCATCGGCTACACCTTCAACGCGTTTAGCTACCTGTTGGTATAAAAGTCTCCGGAGGAAAGATGAGAGAGAAAACAAAGGCGGAAGGCATCTCCTTTTTCGAAAAATATCTGACACTCTGGGTCGTGCTCTGCATGGCTGCGGGCGTCCTGATCGGGAAATACCTGCCCGCGGTGCCCGACTTTCTCGGGCGGTTTGAATATGCGCAGGTTTCGATCCCGATCGCGCTTCTGATCTGGCTGATGATCTACCCGATGA
>CAZBKR010000320.1:0-1519 GCA_964492455.1 uncultured Oscillospiraceae bacterium | reverse complement strand
AACGCCACGAGGATCGCGACCGAACTTCCGATGACCAGATTGTTGGCAGCCGGGGTTTTAAACGACGGATCCACTTCACGCAGCAACAGGATCCCGGTGCTGACGGTTCCGGTCATCATGCCATACATCGAAAGCATGCCTTCCACCGGATATGCGGGGTAGAGCCGCGTGGCGACTTTCTGGCAGTACCACATCGTAACGATGCCTCCGATGACACACAGCAGGAGGAAAGGAACCCAGAGAGAGGCGAGATCGCCGATGTCGATCGCGCAGATGGAAGCCACGATCATCAGGTCAAACGCGAAGCCGGAGATGCGGTTCAGGAGATAGTTGTTTGGATACTGCCGGGTCATCAGACCGGTTTTACGAAGACCGCTGAATATCCCCTTCATGCCGAGCGCCATAGATGATCCGATCAGAAAGTTGAACCCCCAAATCAAAGGGGCGATTGTTTTTTTGACGCCTTCGAGGCCAAATACATCGAACAGGCTCACCAGACCCCATGAAAACAGGAAGGTCAGCAGATAGACCCCGAGCACCATCGCCATTTGGATCGTAAACTTGTCGACCGCTTCGACCAGCGGAATTTCGCCTTCGTCCGCGACCGGTTCCGCGGATGGATCGTGGTGTTCCGGAACGGCTGGCATATGGAATTTACCTCGGCGGATCAGCCAGTTGAGGTAGATGATGCCGCCGATCGACGCAAACAGGAACCCCATCGTCGCGATGGCCAGACCGAATGTCGTCCCTCCTGTAAATCCGTACTGGGTTTCATATAAGGTACCTATGTTGTTCGCCTGCCCCGGGCCCTGTCCGTACCCCATCGGCAACAGCAGACCTCCCGCCCGGAACAGACCGGGCATGACCGTGGCGGCCAGCACAATCATGATCACGAGACCCAGTACACCCTGGATCAGGTAGTTCGAGACAATAAACAATCCGGTTTTGGTTCCGTCTCGAACCGCAGCGGTCTTGCGCTGTCCTTTGGCCCGTCGCGGGATGCGCAGTCCCAGCGCGATGAATCCGATCGCGATCATGTGGTAATTGACGCTCTCCAGAAAAGTATTGTCCAGCGGGAACCATCCGATCTGCCTGAACAGAAGCCCTACGAATCCGCCGATGACCGCGGTCGGAAGTAGTGACTTGCCGAGGATTGGAATTTTGCGGCGCAGTACATTGCCGACGAGCAGCAGGACGCACAGCAATCCGCCCTGGGTGATGATTTTCCACAGATCGGTGTTCGCGGCTGAAAAATCCATTTTTGCCTCCTGGGGCGACGGGGCCCTGTTTACATTTCCGCCGGCGTGGTGTCCGGCGAACGCAGTGCGTTGATTGCGAGCATATATTTGTAGGCGGAACGGGGGTGGTCTGAACGTACTTCATAGACAGCGTTTTCTCTGTGGTCGAGGAACTGGAGGGTCTGGGGTCCATGCACGTGAACATCGCCGAGTGATGGAATCGGGAACTCCTGAACCCCTTCCGGATCCTCGAACACCAGCCGGTCCGCAACCAATCGCAG
>CAZBKR010000319.1:0-1522 GCA_964492455.1 uncultured Oscillospiraceae bacterium | reverse complement strand
AACAGGAACTGGTCTTCCACCGTCCACGCCTCCGGATCCTCCGAAAAATCGTAGAACAGCGGCCGGATCACCGGCGTCCCCTTTTCGTGCGCCTCGGCCATGCGGTCGGCAATATACGGGCGCAGCCGCTCCCGCAGGAACAGGTACTCCCGGCAGATGCCGTAGACTTCCTCTCCGTACGACCACACTTCGTTGGCCGCGCCCGACAGGCAGGTCGCGCCGCCCGTGTTGCCCACCTGGGGCTGTTTGGGGTCGCGGTCGCCGTGCAGACGCATCACCGGACAGAAGGTCCCGTACTCGAACCAGCGCGCGAACAGCTCGCGGAATGCCGAATCGTTCGGGTCGCCCCCGTGGAATCCCCCGATGTCGGTGGTCCACCACGGAATGCCGGCGATGCCCATGTTGAGGCCCGCGGCCAGCTGGTTGCGCAGACTGGCAAAGCTCGAGTGGATGTCGCCCGACCACACCAGCGCGCCGTACCGCTGGCTGCCCGCCCAGGCGCAGCGCAGCAGATTGAGCACGTTCTCCTGGCCCGCCTCCCGCATGCCATCGAAGAAGGTTTTGGCGTACATCACGGGGTAGAGGTTCCCGATCTGGACATTGGGTCCCAGGTGATAGCGGTAGTTGTCAAAGTCGTACACCGCGTACTCCGGCTCAGCCTCGTCCAGCCAGAACACCCGCACCCCCTTGTCCCAGTAGTTCTTCTTGGCGGTCTGCCACACAAAGTCCCGGGCTTCCGGGTTGGTGGCGTCAAAATGCACCGTATTGCCCTGGAAGGTCATCGAAATGCGTACCCCCCGCTCAGTGCGGATGAGGTACCCTTTGTCTTTCATCTCATGAAAATTCTCGCTGCGGTAATCGACGGTCGGCCAGATCGAAACCATCAGCTCGATGCCCATCTCCTTGAGCTCGGCGATCATGGCGTCCGGATCCGGCCAGTAGGTCGGGTCGAACCGCCAGTCGCCCTGCAGCGGCCAGTGGAAAAAGTCCACGACGATCACGGAGATCGGCAATCCGCGCTCCTTGTATCCGCGCGCGATCGACAGTAGCTCTTCCTGGGTCTGATACCGCAATTTGCACTGCCAGAATCCCATCGCGTACTCCGGCATCATCGGCACGGTACCGGTGGCGCGGGCATAGGCCTCCTCGATCTCGGCCGGGGTGTCGCCCGCGGTGATCCAGTAATCCATCGAGCGGGTGGAGATTCCCTGCCAGGTGGTCACATTGCGACCAAACACCACCCGTCCGACCGATGGGTTGTTCCACAAAAACCCGTATCCGCGGGAGGAGAGCACAAAGGGAACGCTGGCCTGCGAGTTGCGGTGGGCCAGCTCGAGATCGCTCCCCTTGAGGTCGAGGTTGGGCTGCTGGTACTGCCCCATGCCGAACAGCCGCTCCCGCGCGGCCGACTCGAACCGGACGGTCAGCGCCCAGTCCCCTCCCACATTGGGTTTGAATTCTCGCGCGTCGATGTCGAGTGCGCTGCAGTAGTCCGCGTGCAGATCGGATCGGTTGCGCAAGA
>CAZBKR010000318.1:618-1561 GCA_964492455.1 uncultured Oscillospiraceae bacterium | reverse complement strand
CGACCGCGTATCTGGACTCTGTGCCGATGGTCGCGGTCACCGGCAATGTTCCCCTGGACCTCATGGGCCGCGACAGTTTCCAGGAGGTCGACATCACGGGGATCACAATGCCGATCACCAAGCACAATTTCATCGTCAAGCGTGTCGAGGATATGGCCTGGACCATCCGGGAAGCATTCACCATCGCCAACTCCGGCCGCCCCGGTCCGGTGCTCATCGATATCCCCAAGGACATGACCGCCAAGCAGGCGGAATATGTTCCGCTGCCCCGCTTTCTCCCCCGCCCGGACCCCACACCCGATCCCGCCGCGGTGGCGACTCTCCGCGACTGGCTCAAGGAAAGCCGGCGTCCTTTGATCTATGCCGGGGGAGGTGTTGTGATCTCCGGGGCTTCCAAAGCCCTGCAGGAACTTTCCCGCAGGGCGGCCGTTCCGGTCTGCACCAGCATCATGGGCATTACCGCAATGCAGGCCGACGACATCCGGTTCCTGGGGATGGTCGGCATGCACGGCACTCCAGCGGCCAACTATGCGACCCACCAGTGTGACCTCTTAATCGCCATCGGAACCCGGTTCTCGGACCGTGTCGCGAGCAAACGGGACGATTTTGCGGCGGATTCCCGTATCGTTCACATCGATATCGACGCCTCGGAGATCGACAAAAACATCCTTACCCAGCTGTCGATCACCGGCAATGCAGCGACGGTGCTTGATATGCTGCTCCGGGACCTGGAACCGCTCGAGCATCCGGAGTGGATCCACACACTGGTTCGTTACAAGGCGCAGAATCCGCTGCCGATGCCGCATTCGGCGGGATGCCTCAACCCCCGCGATATTCTCCTGCCGCTCGCATCGCTGGTCGGACCGGACGCGATTATCGCAACCGACGTCGGTCAGCACCAGATGCTGACCGCACAGTATTACCCCTTCACGCAGCCCCGTTC
>CAZBKR010000318.1:0-608 GCA_964492455.1 uncultured Oscillospiraceae bacterium | reverse complement strand
CTGGTGAGTTCCTGCGGACTCGGCACAATGGGATACGGAATGGGTGCCGCGATCGGCGCCAAAGTGGCCAATCCGAACCGGCCGGTGGTCCTTGTCACCGGCGACGGCAGTTTTCACATGAACCTTAATGAACTGGCGACCGCTGTCTCCGAACATCTTCCCATTGTGATTCTTGTCATGAACAACAGGGTGCTCGGTATGGTTAGGCAGTGGCAGAAGATGTTTTACCAGAGCCGATACTCCGAAACGTCACTTGGGCGGCGCACCGACTACGTCAGACTTGCGGAAGCTTTCGGCGGCAAAGGACTGCGGATTCAGGAGAAAAGCGAGATCCGTGACGTACTGCGCGAAGCGCTCGCCGAGACCGACGGCCCCGTGGTTGTCGATTGTGTCACCGACTGCGACAACAACGTTTTCCCGATGATCCCGCCAGGCGGTTCTGCCCGGGACATCATTTTCTCGGAGTGAGGAAAGGAGGTCTTCCATGCGCAATCAATTGCTGTCATTGCTGGTCACCAACCATTTTGGCGTCCTGATGCGGGTCACCAACCTGTTTTCCCGACGCGGATACAATAATCACAGACGACTATCAGAAAATCGTTTACCAG
>CAZBKR010000317.1:0-1569 GCA_964492455.1 uncultured Oscillospiraceae bacterium | reverse complement strand
GTACACGCGCCGGCTGTGACTTCAAAGCGGTGCAGATCGGCGGGCCTTCGGGCGGGTGTCTCACCCAGGAACATCTGGATCTGCCGATCGACTATGAAAACCTCAAAGCCGCCGGCGCTATGGTGGGATCAGGCGGACTGGTCGTGATGAACCAGCAGACCTGCATGGTCTCTATCGCCCGCTTCTTCATGCAGTTCACGCAGAACGAATCCTGCGGAAAATGCGTGGTCTGCCGCGAGGGCACAAAACAGATGCTGGCACTGCTGGACGATATCATCGAAGGCCGTGCGGACGAAACCACCATCCCGCTGCTCGAAGAACTCGCGCTGGTGGTCCAGAAGGGTTCGCTCTGCGGTCTTGGTAAAACCGCCCCTAACCCCGTGTTGTCCACGTTGAAATACTTCCGCGACGAATACGAGGCCCATGTATTCAAAAAGACCTGCCCGACAGGGCGTTGCAAAGCGCTGGCCAAGTACCGGATCCTCGAGGAAAAATGCCGCGGCTGCAGTCTTTGTGCCCGCAAGTGTCCGGTCGGGGCCATCACCGGGGAACTCAAAAAACCGTATCACATCGATCAGGAAGCCTGCATCAAATGCGGTGCCTGCATGGACGCCTGCAAATTCGCGGCCGTGACGATCGGCTGACAGGGCAGACAGGAGTAGGACGAAACATGAAAAAGGAAAAAACCCTGACCGTCGACGGGATCTCCGTCGTCATCGAGAACGAGCGTAACCTGCTGGAAGTCATCCGCAAGGCGCGGATCGACATCCCGACCTTCTGTTACCATTCCGACATCAGCATTTACGGCGCCTGCCGGCTGTGCATGGTGGAAGTCAAGGGGCGCGGGCTGGTTCCCTCCTGTTCCACGCTGCCTGAACCCGATATGGTCGTACAGACCAACACCGGTGAAATCCGCGCGATGCGCAAGATGATCGTCGAACTGCTGCTGGCAAACCACGATCAGGAATGTCCCACCTGCTCCCGTTCCGCGAGCTGCCAGTTGCAGAAACTGTCCCGCCGGCTCGGAATTCACAACGTCCGTTTCAAGAAAGGCGAGCTCGACAAGCCGCTGGACACCTCGTCGGCCGCGCTGGTGCGCGATCCGAACAAGTGCGTGCTGTGCGGCGACTGTGTCCGGGTGTGCGCCGAGATCCAGAGTGTCGGCGCGCTGGACTTTGCGAACCGCGGATCCAAGGTGGTCGTAACGCCCGCCTTCAACAAAAACCTCGACGCGGTCGAATGTGTGAACTGCGGGCAGTGCGCCAAGGTTTGCCCGGTCGGCGCGATCATCCCCAAAGCCAATATGGATCAGGCCTGGAAAGCCATCCACAACCCCGGAAAGACCGTGATCGCACAGATCGCCCCCGCAGTGCGCGTCGCGCTCGGCGAGGAATTTGGATTTGCCCCCGGCACCACCACCACCGGCCAGATCGTCGCATCCCTCCGTCGCATGGGCATCGACAAAGTGTACGACACCTCATTTACCGCCGACCTCACGATCGTCGAAGAAGCCAACGAATTCCTGGAACGCTACACGAAGGCTTCTCTCAGGGGCAAGTCCCCGATAGG
>CAZBKR010000316.1:0-1573 GCA_964492455.1 uncultured Oscillospiraceae bacterium | reverse complement strand
CCGCCCGAAGGCCCGCCGATCTGCACCGCTTTGAAGTCACAGCCGGCGCGTGTACCGTCGTCGTTGATCACACCACCGCCGATGTCGTTGACGATGGTCCGGAGGGTCGTCCCGAACGGAACTTCGATCAATCCGGTATTGGCTACATGCCCCGTCAGGGCAAAGGTTTTGGTTCCTTTGGAAGTGGCCGTGCCGATCGAGGCATAGGCCGGAGCGCCCATCGCAAAGATGACCGGGATGGTCGCGAGGGTCTCGACGTTGTTGATGACGGTCGGTTTGCCGAACAACCCGCTCTGTGCAGGGAAAGGGGGCTTGGGTGAGGGCATACCGCGGTTTCCCTCGATGGATGCGATCAGGGCGGTTTCTTCGCCGCACACAAACGCGCCGGCACCTTCCATCACATGGATGTCAAAGTCCATCGTCGAACCGAAGATCCGGCGTCCGAGAATCCCCGCGTCACGGGCAGCCTGGACAGCCTTTTTCATGCGCTCGACTGCCAGCGGATACTCGGCGCGGACATAGACATACCCTTCGTCCGCTCCGATCGCACGGGCTGCGATCAACATGCCTTCGATGACCGCATGGGGATTGCCCTCCATCAGGCTGCGATCCATAAACGCGCCCGGGTCGCCTTCGTCACCATTGCAGATGACGTATTTTTTGGGTTCGGTCTGCACACGCGTGAGTTCCCACTTGCGTGCGGTCGGAAATCCGCCGCCGCCGCGTCCACGCAAACCGGATTCCATGATGAACCCGCAGACCTCCGCTCCGTCCATCTCCAGAAACGCCCGGCGAGCGGCAAAATATCCGTTGTCCGCGATGTATTCGTCGATTTCCTCAGCATCGATGTATCCGCTCAGTTTGAGTGTGGTACGGGATTGCCGCTTATAGAAGCCGATATCGTGAGAAATCGGGGTGTGTGCACCGGTGTCGGGTTCGCGGAAGACCAGCCGGTCCACAACACGCTTCTCCACCATTGTGGTCTGGACAATTTCTTCGGCATCTTCCGGTTTGACGTGCGTATAGAGGATCCCTTCCGGGAGAATCGTGACCAGCGGTCCGATCTGACAAAATCCCTGGCATCCGCTGCGGGAGATCAGGACGTCGCCGTGATCCTCCTGGAAACTGAGTACGACGTCCAGCCCGCGCTTGCGCAGTGCGCCCGCCAGCGCGTCGTGTACTTTTCTGGATCCGTTGGCAACACACCCGGTACCCGCACATACGATGATGCGCGAAGGAATCCGGCCGGTCTTTTCCAGGTAGTTCTGTTTGCGTTTATCCAAATCGATCATGATCAGGCCTCCGCCTTTGCTTCGTTTTCGGTTCTGAGGATCGCATCGACAAGATCGACCGCGCCCTGGGGTGTCATCGGGCCGTGGACCTCATCGTCGATCACGACCGCGGGTGCCAGGCCGCACGCCCCCAGGCAGGAGACCAGTTCCAGCGTGAACATCCCGTCATCGGTCGTCTTTTTGGATCCCGCAAGACCCAGTTTCTTTTCCAGAGCGTCCTGGATGTCGGTCGACTTTTTCACGTGACAGGCGGTCCCGTCACAGATCCGCACGATGTGACG
>CAZBKR010000315.1:0-1600 GCA_964492455.1 uncultured Oscillospiraceae bacterium | reverse complement strand
GCTTCTGGTGCAAAATGGTTTCAACCCCCGGCCAGTATGGCGGGTGTGAATCTTTTTCGGGAGCGTGCGTCATGCAACAGACCGCAACCATAACCCGATCCCCTCTGTGGGGACGGTTTGACCGGGATCGGCGACATCTCGAACGACAGTATGCCGAGCCCGCCTACGATCCGGATACCGGGCTGGACCCCGAAGCGCTGGAGCGCGCGGCGGAGCGCTGCCTTCTGGACAACGCTTCCCGCGGACGGGTGATCCAGAAAGCGCTCCTGTACGCGCTGATTGCGGATAAGGCACGGATCGGAGTCGATCCACTGGATTTTTTTGCAGATGGACTCCAGCACGGGAATCTACTCACTCGACTGCAGACCCGGTGGTGGGACGAGGTCAAGTGCGGTCCCCTCTCGGAGGAAACCGCCTGGATGGATACTGCGATCGCGACCGGGTACGTGGACGGACTGCTGGATCTCGGCCACACCTCCCCGGGATGGACGAACCTGCTGGAGCAGGGATTGAACGGGTTGATGGAAACCGCGCACCGCCACCGCGCGGCGTTTGGGGATGCCATCACCCCCGAACAGGCGGATTTTTACGACGCGGTCGACATCGTCTACAACGCGACCATCCGGCTGGCCGGCCGGTTGTCCCGGCAGGCGCGGCATCTCGCCACGATCCACCCGGAACACGCGGAACGCATGACCCTGGTCGCGGACACGCTGGAGCAGGTGCCCGCCGGGACGCCGCGCACGCTGCATGAAGCGCTCCAGTTCGCGTACCTCATGCACCAGATGATCGAGATGGAGGGCGAGCGGGTCCGGTCCATGGGCGGATTCGACCGGCTGTATCTGCCGTATTACCGCGCGGACCTCGCGGCCGGACGACTGACCCGGGAACAGGCCAAAGAACTGATCAAGTATTTCTGGACCAAGTTCTTCGCGGTCACCCGCGGAGTCGAAAACGGCAAGAACTTCTATTTTGCGGGCTGCCTTCCGGACGGGTCGGACGCGGTCAACGAGCTCTCCTTCCTTGCGATGGAAGCCTATGACGAACTGGACACCACCGACCCCAAGATGTCGATCCGGATCGGGCGCGGCACCCCGGATTCTTATGTGGAAAGAATTGCCCGGATCCTCCGGCAAGGCAAGACCGGGTTTGTCTTGACCAATGACGATGTGACGATTCCCGCGCTGGTCAAATACGGTAAAACACTCGAGGAGGCGCGGAATCATCTGCTGATCGGGTGCTATGAGCCCACGGTCGAGGGGCGTGAGATCGCGTGCAACATGAGTCTTCGGATCAACCTGGCCAAGGCGGTGGAACTCGCGCTGTACAACGGAACCGATCCGGTGTCCGGACGGGTGCTGGGGCCGCGGACCGGAGATGCCGCAGAGATGCCGGACTATGAGACTTTTGAAGAGGCGGTACTCTCCCAGATCGACGCCCAGGTGGACCGCGCCACCGCGTATGTCCGGTCATTCGAGCCCTATTGGCCTTCGATCAATCCCTCGCCGGTGCTGGCCGGAACCTTCCCCGACTGCCTGGCTTCGGGGCGGGACATCGGACAGGCCGGCCCCAAATACAACAACACCGGGTGTATGGGCGC
>CAZBKR010000314.1:0-1614 GCA_964492455.1 uncultured Oscillospiraceae bacterium | reverse complement strand
CCGGCATGGGCCCGGGCGCCGCCGCGACGGGCCTGCCCGAACTCGCCGCCGGTGCGGATGCGCTCGCCCGGGGGCAGCAGACACTCGCGGCCGGGCTGGCGGCTCTCGCAGAACAGGTGGACCGGATGGCCGGGAAAGACGACACCCCTCTCCGTTCCTTTGCCTCCCCGGACGGGACTGCACCCGCGACACTGCAGTTTCTGTACCGCACCTCTGCAATCGAGCCGCACGATACACCGGACCCCCTCGAACCCGACGCGCCCGAACCCGACGGGATCTGGGAACGGTTGCTCGACCTGTTTCGGAAATAGCCCGGTTTTCCATACCCGGTCTTCCGGGATAACCACCCTCCGTAACGGGCGAATCGAATCCTCTCCCGCCGTTTGCGGCTGCGCGACTTGTGCGTACCGGCCGACGGCCGTATGATGAACTCAACCAGCCGCATGACATGGGGGGAGGTGCCTATGAGCCGACGGGAAGACAAGCGGGAACAGCTGCTCCGCATTGCGGTCGACATGTACAGCCGTGAAGGAGACTTCACCGCGCGCGATCTGACCGCGCGCGCGGGGATGAACATCGCCTCGCTCAACTACTACTTCGGATCCAAGGAGAACCTGGTCGGGGAAATCGAACAACGCCTGCTGCAACTGTTCACCGAGGACATCACCTCGGTCTCTGCCAAAGGCCGGACCCCGCTGGAGCGACTCAGCACGTTGCTGTATGCGGTCGCGGAACGATTGCTCGCCAACCCCGGTATCACCCGCCATTTCGTGGACATGCTGATCGCGGGAGACGACCGGGTCTTTGAATTGCTCGAAGCGAGCGTCGGTCGGGGCGGCCCTATTTTTGCCGCTCTGATGGACATCCTGCGCGGGATCGGGATCACGGACGAGGAGGAAGGTTTCCGCCGGCTCGTGATCGGGGTGAGCTCTCTCGCCCCGGTGTTTGTGATCGGGCTCGGCCGTGCCCGGGACATTCCGGTGCTCCAGCACGACGCGTTTGTCCGCTCCCACATCGACACCCTCGCCAATCTGCTGCTGGCACCGCTCCCGGCTGTCTCCCCCGGGGAACCATGATCTGTGAAAAGTAACAGGCGGCACCTTTTGACGCACCGCCTTTGGTAGAATCGATACATCAGGCAGCATCCGCCGTGAAGCAGCATCCGATGGAGGATTCGCATGAGCACCAAACTGACACCTGTCACCGGTCCCTTCCCCCGCACCACGATCGGCGGACTCTCGGTCTCCCGCATGGTCATGGGCACCAACAACATCATGGGCGGTTCCCACCGCACGATGGCCCGGGATCTCCACATCAAGGAGATCAACAACCACGCCGAATCGGTCGCGGCGATCGTCGAGTCCTATCTGGCGTCCGGTGTGGACACCATCGTCGGGCGGATGGTCGAGTGGGATTTCGCGATCGACGGGATCCGTCTGGCGGAACAGCGCACCGGGAAAAAGGTCAACGTCATCGAGCTTGCGGTATTTGACGTCTCCGACACCACCGAGGGACGCCAGGACGCAGCCGCGATGATCAAGCTCTGCAAAGACCGCGGAGTCGACATCGTGCTCCCGCTCCACTTTATCGTCGAAAAACTGGTCGACAAAGGCC
>CAZBKR010000313.1:0-1627 GCA_964492455.1 uncultured Oscillospiraceae bacterium | reverse complement strand
CTTTTATATCGAGAGGTGGCATCCATGGGATCGAAAGACAGAATGGCGGGATTCGTCGGGCGGATGACTGACAAAGCCCCGAAACAGGGCGCGGTTTGCCGTAACAGGCTGGCGGCGTTGCTGGATGAGGACAGCTTTGTGGAAATCGACGCACGGGTCCGGTCGTCCGGTGTTACGTTCGGGTTTGAGCGTGAAGCTTCGGACGGAGACGGAGTCGTTGCCGGATACGGGACGATCGACGGTCGGCCCGTTTACGTTGCTGCGCAGGATCCGGAAGTGCACGGCGGGTCGATCGGGCGCATGCACGCGGGCAAGATCGCCAAGGTGATCCGGCTTGCAATACAAGCCCGGGCGCCTTTCATCGGCATGTATGATTCCGGCGGTGCCCGGATCGAGGAAGGAGTACTTGCGCTCGACGGCATGGCGGAAGTCCTGGGCGCGCTCGATGCTGCCTCCGGCGACATCCCGACGATTGCCGCCGTGATGGGTCCCTGCGCCGGAGGATTGGCTGTAGCGGCCGCGCAAAGCGACTTTGTGCTGATGTGCGGTTCCAGGGCCGGCCTTTATATGAACGGCCCCGCAGTGGTTGCGGCTTCCGAACGTAAAACACTCGATCCGTCCGTGATCGGCGGAGCCGCCGTCCATACGGTGGAAACCGGACTGGCTGCTTTTGCATATGAGAATGAAGCCGCCTGTGCTGCCGGCATCCGCCAGTTGCTCGGGTATCTGCCGGACAGTGCGGACGCCCCGGTATTTCCGTTCGATGGCCGGGATGACGCGAACCGGACTGATGACGGGCTCGACCGGATGGCAGAGGCGATGGATGCGGGATATGACATGCGCGCCGTGATCACATCGGTGATGGACACCGGTTCGGTAATGGAAATCTCTGCGGCATATGCGCCGGGTCTGTTCACCGGGTTTGCCCGGTTGACCGGTTACAATGTCGGCATCGTGGCGAACGCGGATCCTTTGATGGATGCGGATATGGCTGCCAAAACGGCGCGTTTTGTCCGGTTGTGCGACGCTTTTTCGGTTCCGTTGATCACCTTTACGGATGCGGCCGGCTTTAAGATCGGTACAGCGTATGAGAAAAGTCCCGTCATCCGCGAAACCGCCGGGATGACGGCCGCGTTTGCCGGATGTTCCATTCCGCGACTGGGCGTGATCGTCGGAAAAGCGTATGGAACGGCTTTTGCCGCAATGAACAGCAAACAGACCGGCGCTGATATGGTGTATGCCTGGCCGACAGCCGATATCGGCGTGGTGAGCGCAGATGTTGCAGCCAACATTATTTACCGCAAGGAAATCGGAGCCTCCGAGAATCCGATGTCTGCCCGCGCGGACTTTGTCGCCCGTTATGCGGACGATGTGACCGCGCCGCATGTGGCCGCATCCCTCGGTCTGATCGATGAAATCATTCAGCCTGCCGCCACCCGTCCACGTCTTGCCAGCGCGCTCGACATGCTGGTTTCCGCATACTGATTGGAGGAAAGATGAAATGAAACATTACACAGTCAAAGTCAACGGCGTTTCCTATCAAGTCGAAGTCGAAGAAGCCGGCAGTGCGGCTCCCGCCCCGGTTGCTGCCGCTCAAGATTCTGGTAAGATGGTGCAGGGCGAACTC
>CAZBKR010000312.1:0-1627 GCA_964492455.1 uncultured Oscillospiraceae bacterium | reverse complement strand
TCCCCAAACCTCCGATTCTCGACAACTACATCGTCGGGTGGCAGGGGGCGTCCGGTCTGACGTTCGCGACGTACTTCAAGAACTCGCTGTTCATCTGCGCGCTCGTGGTCTTCGGGAACCTGCTGTCCTGCTCGATGGCCGGATACGCGTTCGCGCGTCTGGAGTTCACCTTTAAAAAGATCTTCTTCGCCCTGATGCTCGTGACGATGATGCTGCCGATGCACGTCACCCTGATCCCGAAGTACATCATGTTCTTCCGATTCGGGTGGATCGACAAATTCTATCCGCTGATCGTTCCGGCCTATTTTGCGACCCAGGGATTCTTTGTGTTCCTCTTTGTCCAGTTCATCCGCGGGATTCCGCGCGAACTGGACGAAGCGGCAATCGTCGACGGGTGCAGTCCCATCCAGACATACACCAAAATCATCCTGCCGCTCGCTCTGCCCGCGCTGGTCACCACCACAATCTTCTCTTTTATCTGGACCTGGAACGACTTTTTCAGCCAGCTGATCTACATCAGCAATCCGGCCAAATTTCCGGTGGCGCTGGGACTGAGGGCTTTTATGGACTTTACCTCCCGTTCCGCATACGGTCAGCTGTTCGCGATGTCGATCCTCTCACTGGTGCCGATCATCATCCTGTTCATCTCTTCCCAGAAACTGCTGATTGAGGGCATCGCGACGTCCGGCATCAAAGGCTGAGTCCTGCAGGCCGCGCGTGCGATTCGTTCCGGAAAACGGGGATAAATAGACATGGCAAGAGCAAAAGACACGGGACCTGTCCTCCGCAAACGAATCACGGCCAGGTGGATCTGGAACACCTACAAATACCCGCTGCTGTTTCTGGCGCCCTGGATCATCGGATTGCTGGTGTTTTCGGTGTACCCGATTTTCAGATCTCTCTACCTTTCGTTCACCAATTTCAATCTGTTCGAAGATCCGAGCTTCCTCGGGCTTGAAAACTACAAAACGCTGTTCACCGATCCGCGCTTTCTGAAATCATTCAGTGTAACGGCGATCTATGTGTTGCTCGGTGTGCCGCTTCAGCTGGGATTTGCGCTGCTGCTGGCGCTGGTGCTCAACCAGAAGGTGCCGGGGCTCAAGTTTTTCCGCGCGATCTACTACCTCCCGGCCTTGCTCGGCGGGAGTGTCGCGATCGCGGTGCTGTGGCGGCAGGTGTTCGGGATCGAAGGCATTTTCAACCAGTTTCTGGGAATGCTCGGGGCACCTGCCTCGATCACTTCGATCAGCTGGATCACCAACCCCAAATACTCGCTGTACACCCTCATCCTGCTCCGGGTCTGGCAGTTCGGCTCGCCGATGATCATCTTTCTCGCCGGTCTCAAGCAGATCCCGCCCGAGCTGTATGAATCGGCTTCCATCGACGGCGCGAACGCATTGCGCAAGTTCACCCGGATCACGCTCCCGATGCTCTCACCGATCATCGTATTCAACCTTATCATGCAGATCATCTCCGCGTTCCAGGCCTTTACACCGGCTTATATTGTCGGAGGCGTAAACGGCGGCGCGCTCGACAGCATGCTGTTCTACACGCTGTACCTGTATAACCTGGGATTTGTGTACTACAAGATGGGCCTGGCCTCCGCGATGGCCTGGATCCTGATGAT
>CAZBKR010000311.1:0-1628 GCA_964492455.1 uncultured Oscillospiraceae bacterium | reverse complement strand
GCTGCAACCGAAGCTTCGCGTGACATACTGCAGAACTCGACGAATCCGGTATTCACTCCCGCCATCAGCGGGTGCTCCCTGTCACGCGTTTGCCATTGACCCAGACCTGTATCACACGGGTACGCAAATCGAAAGGATGTCCATCCAGCACCTGGATGTCCGCGTCCTTGCCAGGTGCGAGACTGCCCACACGGTGATCCATGCCGCACAAACGTGCCGCTTCGATGGTGATCGCGCGAAGCGCGGCAGCCTCCCCCATCCCTTCGCGAGCCGCTACCCCTGCCGAAATCGGCAGATACTGGATCGGGATGACCGGATGATCGGTCAGGATCGCAACCGGCAATCCGGCTCCTGCGAGAAGGCCGGGATTGCGGATGTCCTGCCGTGAGAGTTCGGGTTTGCTCCGGTCGGACAACAGCGGACCGACCATCACCCCTTCGAGTTTCCCCCTGCCGCGTCCGGTCCCGGCATCCGGATCGTCCCGGCCGCGCAGGTAGGCTTCGACCAGCACATCCGCGACCAGATATCCTTCTGTGCAGTGGTCGATGGTGTATCGCAACCCGAATTCGTCACAAACACGGACCGCGGTCAGGATGTCGTCGGCACGGTGGGCGTGGATCTTGGCGGGGAGCCGTCCGTCCAGCACCGGGAGGAGAGATTCCATCTTCATGTCCCAGGCCGGGCGTTTGCTTTCATCCGGATCCTGCCGCTTGTGAGCGTATTCCCGTGCACGGGACAGGGTGTCGCGCAAAATCGACGCGGTCGCCATACGGGTCTGCGGGGTTTTTGCATTGGGGCCGTAACACCGCTTCGGATTCTCTCCCAGGGCCATCTTCATCGCGGCTGGCGCGGACAACGCCATTTCGTCGACGAATCGTCCCACCGTTTTCATGAACACGAACTGGCCGCCGATGACGTTGGCGCTGCCGGGGCCGGTCATGGCCGAGGTCACGCCGCCAGCAGCGGCCTCCCCGTAGCAGCGGTCCTGATGAAAGATCGCGTCCACTGCGCGCAGTTGAGGAGTGACAGGATCGGTGATTTCGTTTCCGTCCGATCCTTCATCGACCAGCCCGTCGTTGAAAACCCCGATGTGACAGTGCGCGTCGATCCACCCCGGCAGTATCCAGCCGCCCTGCGCATCGACCACCTCGCAACCGGCCGGTACCGACGCAGGTACACCCGCGCCGACCTCCAGTATGCGGCCGTCGTCTCCGCACAAAACATAGCCGACGGCAAACACCTGCCCGTTCTCCATCGTATGGACCTGTCCGTTTTGGATCAACAGCATATCAGTCCTTCTTTCTGACGGCAAAGGCCGCCGCGGGAATGCCTGCGGCGGCCTTGCGTTTGTTTCTCGTTTGGCGCGCGGGCCTCCCGTGTCCAGTCGTCCGGCGATTAACGCTTGGAGAACTGGGACGCTTTTCTCGCCTTTTTGAGCCCGTACTTTTTACGCTCTTTCATGCGGGAATCGCGGGTCAGGAATCCGGCCTTTTTAAGGGTCGGACGGAACGCCTCTTCATCGGCTACGACCAATGCGCGGGCGATGCCGTGACGGATGGCGCCGGCCTGGCCTGACAATCCGCCGCCGTAGACGTTGCAGATCACATCGAACCGGCCTTCCGTCGCGG
>CAZBKR010000310.1:0-1674 GCA_964492455.1 uncultured Oscillospiraceae bacterium | reverse complement strand
GGTTTCAATCCAAACGCCCGCATGGGGCGCGATGTCCCCCTCCAGACAAAAAGTGGTCAGGACGGGATTTGCATCTATGCACCCGCGCAGGTGCCATAAACAACGCACACATAACATTTATTTTAAATGTACATTCGCAGTGATCTGAAACAATATATTAATCTGATTCTATTCGTCGTATACTGGTTTTTATATGGAATGAGGGTTGCCATATGAAATGCACAAAACATCCGGAGAGATCCTCTACTGGATACAATCTTGATGATAACGCTCTGACAGACTCAGTTCGTTGAAGCAACATACTGGTCATCAAATCTTACCGGAATAAACCAGCGCCCGCCGGTAAAGAAGACTTCTAAAACTACCTGATTAAGACCCCCATTCACTCCGTCCGCTGCAGTACCGGAGTGAATGCAGCTGCGTATACGTCCCGCCAGTCCCGGTCAAACGCGGTCTGCATCGCCTTAAGACACTTGTCCAGCCCCATTCCCTGGAGGGTTGCGATCGTATCCGCCCAGACCGCGTCGTCGTTGATGTCCAGTTGTCCGTAAATGAAATCCGTGACGATGGACCGGGTATAGTCATAAATAATGGCACGAGCTTCCAGTATTTCATACGCTGTCTCCGGATCGATCCGGAGCGGAGGTATTGCGCAGGGAATAACAGCCGATTCATACATTCGCGCCGCGGCGTATTCGACAGCCGCCTCCCGGTTGGCTTCACCTGAGGTGGCTGTCAACCACCCGGGACCCGGTCGGGGAAGCAACGACAGCGATTCACCCCAGTGTTGCATCGTTTCCCCGGACCAGACATCCCGCAGGATCTCCACCCTGGCAGGACCGCCATCCGCCGCGAGATTCCCATCTGCGGCCAAAGTCCAATCCACTCCGTATTCTCCAAAGCGGGCCCGGTCCAATACCTCCGGATCGTACAAAGCGTCCAGAAACGCCATCGCGACCTCGGGCATCCGGGAATTCTTCGGGATCATCGCGACGCTTGTGCCGACCATTTGAGATCGTTCTGCTGCGTTGCTGGAAGAGGCGTATGGCACCTGTAGTGGTGCATATGGATCGTACAGTGCATATCGCAGCCCATGCGGTCCTGTCAGCGGGGGGACTGCGATGTAACGGTCTCGTATAGCCGGGTCATCCGAAAAATCGGTGCGCCGCATGGCGGATACACAAGCCACCGTATCGCCGCCGCCCTGTTCTACCGCCGCAAGGTGTGTCTCGGTCGAGCTGTGATCAGCATAGTCGGGATCCATCAATCCTTCGGCCATGAGCCGCCTGAGAAACCGCAACCCGTTACGGTAGGAATCCTCTGTCACGGCATAATGGATCACTCCATCCTGGACATAGTATCCTTCGCCGTTTTGCAGTGTAAATGCATTCATCAGAAAATCCGTCGGTCTGGCGTATGGTATCTGTGAATACGCCGAGCCGGTCCAGCCGATTTCATCGTCCGGGTCCCCGTTCCCATTCGCGTCCGCGTCCCGGACCCACGTGAGGAATGCAAAGAGTTCTTCCGTTGTGGTCGGCATCCCTTGACCATATTTCTCCAGAAATCCACTGTGAATCCACATCCGCATCCCGATGGCATCCGGGTCCAGGATGTCGGGATCCGGCAGCGCCGGCAGCGCGTAGATCTGTCCGTCCAAAGAGGCGGCCATGGTGC
>CAZBKR010000309.1:0-1689 GCA_964492455.1 uncultured Oscillospiraceae bacterium | reverse complement strand
CCCAGTCGAGCTATTACGGTAATGTGCTTGGATCCCCATTGTTTTCAATCTCGACTGGAATTCCCCAATTTATGATTCGGCGGAAGATGCCTCGCTGGAGAGTGGTGTCGCGGATGGTGGAGGTAAAGGTGATCAGCAACCGGCCGTTCGATCCCAGCATGGCGCATACGATCGGGTTCTGGTGGGAAGGGCCGAGCATAAAGTCCAGACGGTCGATATGGCGTTCCATCCCCTCGGGCATCACCACCTCCCCGAGGTTGGACAGTACCGTGGTGTAGCGTGATTCGCCCGAGCGGTAATAGGCGAACCGCATTGCCAGCGTTTTAAGCGGGAGCGGAGTGATCCGCAGCAAAGCGCTCTGCTCGGGACGCACGTTGGCACACATCAGGGCATTCAGGTTCTTGGCGGTCATATTGAAACGCATGAAATGGTGGACCTGGTCGATCGTTTCCTGAAAAGTGTAGGTTCCGAAAGCGGGTTCGATGCCCGGATTCGCAAACAGCGAAAAATTGCGCACGGTCGCGGAGGGATAGTGCCGCCGCATATTCACCGGGATGGAGACCCGGATCGGGCGGCGGCGGTGATGCCAATCCGCCTGCTGGATCGTTTGTATCTCGTCAATCAGCATCGAGGCGACCAGTTCGGTCAGCGTCACCTTGTATTCCCGCGCTTTCTCCAGCATACGGTCCAGAGGCATCGAGCCGACGATGACCGACGCGGTGCCGTCCCCCAGTCGTGCGCCGTCCAGATGGTAGGCCAGTGATTCCGAAGGTCGTCGGATCACCCGGAAATTCGCGTGGCGAGCGTATGCGTCTTCCAGTTCCTCCGGAGCGGGTACAGCGTTGACGTCAAACACCGTTTCAGAAAATCCAACGGTTACACCCTTGAGCCGCAGATACTGTGCCACCAGCGTTTTCATGAAAATCATCCCGCCCGATCCGTCAGCAAGCGAATGAAAAACTTCGACGGAAATTCTGCGGTTGTAATACAACACGCGAAGCCGATACCGGCTGTTTCCCTTGCGTGTGAATCGGCGGCATGGGTAGGGCGTCTCAGGTTCAACAGAGAATCGCGCGCGGTTCTCTTCCAGGTAATACCAGAACAGGCCGGCACGGAGACGAACCTTGAACGCGGGAAACCGCTCCAGCGTTTGTTCCGCGGCCCGTTGCAGCAGGACAGGATCGATCGGCTCACGCAGTAAAGCACCCACCCGGAACACCGTCGGATGACGGCTGTTCATAATGACCGGATAGATCTTGGCCGCGTTGTCCAGCCTGAACCACCTGCGCCCGGTGTCGGTTGTCCTCACGTTCTGTCCTCCGTCCCGTCTGTATCACTGTGTGCAATGTCATTATATCGGTTCCTTATGATAGAATGGCGATAGACAGGCCAGATTGCAGTCCTTTCCGTCGTGATCGTTCAAGAGGAGGAACCTGCCATGATCTGCAAAAACTGCGGAACTGAAAACGAAGAGGGCAACGTTTTCTGCATCAATTGCGGTTCGCGTGTCGAAGGCGAAGCCTCGTCCGCACCGCCGCTGGAATCCGTTGTGACACAGGAAGACACTACTGTCATGGAAGACCTGGCGGCGTCCGCACCTCCGCCGTTCGTTTCTTCGGAAGCGTCCAACTACACCCCGCCAGCAAGCCATCCTGTTCCTGCAGGGGCAGAAGCGAACGGGTCACTTCC
>CAZBKR010000308.1:0-1706 GCA_964492455.1 uncultured Oscillospiraceae bacterium | reverse complement strand
GTTCAGACCAGCCAGCGCGCGAGTTCCGCCTGCAGATCCTCGCAATGGTCGCTGTGTACCTCGACATCCAGCGGTTTTGTCAGATCAAGGCTGAAAATACCCATGATGGACTTGGCGTCCACGACATACCGACCGGAGGCAAGATCGATCTCATATTGAAAGCTGTTGACGATCCGGACAAATTCCTTGACGTCATTGATGGTTTTCAGAATTAGGCGCAACCGAGTCATGACATACCTCCGATCCGACGATCCGCAATGACCGAACCGAATTTATTATATACCATGCCCGCGACCCCGCGCACCTGAAAGGAAAACCCATGGCGGAAGAACATACAAAACCTACCATTGCCTGTCACACTCTTGGGTGCAAAGTCAACCGATATGAAACCGACGCGGTTTTGATGCGGTTTCTCGAAGCGGGATTCCGGGAGGTCCCCTTTGAAGAGCAGGCAGACGTATATCTGATCAACACCTGCACCGTAACCGGAGAAGCCGACCGTAAAACACGGCAAACCCTCCGCCGTGCACGTTCTCGAAACGCAGCAGCAGTGATTGCCGCCATGGGATGCCATGTCGAGATGGGCGGGGCAGGGGGGCTGGCGGATGTCCGGATCGGCTGCGGAGAGCGTATGCAGATTGTCGGCAAGGTGCTGTCAGCACTGGCAGACAGGACTTCCTCTCAAACGGACAGCGGCCATCCGGTTTTTGATCCCCCCCCGGATGTGTTTGAAGAAACCGGGCCGGTGGTCCATCAGTCCGAGACGCGTGCGTATGTAAAAATTCAGGATGGCTGCGACGATTTCTGTGCCTACTGTGCGATCCCGTTTGCACGCGGCCGCTCCCGCAGCCGTGCCCGGGCATCCATTCTTGCCGAGGTGCGCGCGCTTTCCGGGGCGGGTTTTTCCGAGGTGGTGTTGACCGGTATCCACATCGGGGTTTACGGCCGCGACCTGGGAGAAGGAACGTTGGCGCTTGCGGATCTTGTTCGGGACGTGTCGGCGATCGAGGGGATTCGAAGAATCAGGCTCGGGTCGCTCGACCCTCAGTCTATCACCCCGGCGTTTATTCAGGCACTTCACGGCATCCGGGAACTATGTCCGCATTTTCACTTGTCTTTGCAAAGCGGCAGCGCTTCGGTACTTTCCCGAATGGACAGACGGTACACTCCCGACGACTTTGCCGGCCTCGTGCGCTCCTTGCGCGAGGTTTTTCCGGATGCCGGGATCACTACCGACATCATGACGGGGTTTCCGGGAGAGACAGAGTCAGAACATCTGGAGAGCCTCTCGTTTTGCGAAAGAATGGAATTCTCCAGAATGCATGTATTCCGATACTCCAGACGCCCCGGCACGCGTGCGGCCGCGATGCCGGGACAAGTGTCTCCCGATGTATCGGCCCGCCGTGCAGGCGAACTCTCCTCGTTGGCGGAACAGTTGTCGACGGCGTTCGCGTGCAGGACGGACGGTAAGGAAAGCGAAGTTCTGATCGAGAAAGTCGAGGCGGACGGCACGGGTGAAGGGTATACCCCGGATTATGTTCACGTCTTTGTCCGCAACCTGCAGCCCTCCGCGAAGGGGTGCATCGTCCCCCTGAGACTGACCTTTGCTGGTGGCCCGACACTCGAAGGACATCCCCTTCCTGATGGTCGAGTTAGTGTAAAGTAGTTGTCGGTTCTGCAAAAGAGAAGAAACCCCCCACCGTGGT
>CAZBKR010000307.1:0-1744 GCA_964492455.1 uncultured Oscillospiraceae bacterium | reverse complement strand
CTCAACCTCGGCTATCTAGTGGAAAACATCGACACCCGCATGCAGCAATGCGAGGAGCTGTCCGACTGGATTCTGGTCAACCGGAACATCGAACGGGTTCTGATCCGTGACTACAGCGGATCGGACCCGGATGTCAATTACAACCGGGACATCCAGACGGCCTACAACGCGCTGTATGAACATGTGCTGCGCACCTCAGTCGGGAGATACGTGCTTTCGATCCTGATCTATGGGTTCAACGATGTGGAACTGCGCGTGTTCGAGGAGGCGGACGGGATCACCCTCTCATCGCTCGCCACCAGTTCCTGGTTTTATCCCTCCATGAATGCAGGCAACCGGCTGGTCTGGCCGGGGCTTCGGCACAACCTTTCTTACCGGATCGGTGCCGTCCGGGATGTGCTTCCGGTGGTCCGCCCGATTCTGTTTGCCGACACCCTTGTCATGATCGGACTGCATGCGATTTCCTTTCATCCCGATCTGGTGAATGACGTGTGCCGTCGTTACGGAGAGGGTATCGACGATGCGCTGCTGCTGGTCGACGACCGCGGATCGGTGGTGTATGCCAGCCGGGAAGAGCCGGGATTTGACCCGCGGGAAGCCATCGCGCTGACACAGAAGATCGACGGCAGTGCGGGCGACTTTGTGGTTCGTACCGAACAGGGGAAGCAGCTGGTCTGCTTTCAGCGGTCGGACTATTCCGGCATGACCGCGTTCCAGGTGATGGACTACGGGGAGTATGAGAATCTCCGGCTTACGGCTGTGTCTCTCTTTCTGGTGGTTCTCATTGCCGTCTCCGTTTCCATCCTGCTGACCGTGACGCTGACCGCCCGTCTGACCCGGCCGCTGGAACGGATCCGGGAGCACCTGGGACGTATCTCGGTCGGGGATTTTGCGCGCGACCCCGCGCTGGAAGGCCCGGACGAGATCGGACAACTCGGGCGGGGGATCAACGATCTTGCGACCAGTGTGGACCAGCTGCTCCAGCGCAATCTGGAGGAAGAGCGCGAGAAGAAGGAACTCGAATACAAGCTGCTCCAGAACCAGGTCAACCCGCATTTTGTATACAATGCGCTCAATGCCATCCGGATGATGGCGATGATCCAGAAATCACAGGGCATCTATGACACCGCCAACGCACTCGGGGCGCTCCTGAAGGAGACTTCCAAGGGAGCGATGGAGAAAATCACGCTGCGAGAGGAGTTCTACCTCCTGGAGCAGTTTATCCACATCCACAACATCCGCAGGAAAGGACTCATCCATCCGGTGTTCGACCTGGAGGAGCGGATCGAGGATCGGCTGGTGGTCCGGCTGTTGCTCCAGCCGATCGTCGAAAATGCCATTCTGCATGGATTTGAGGGGAAAAAGGGAATCTGCCGGCTATGGATAGCGGCCCGCAGGGAAGATGGAAAAATCACCATTACGGTCCGTGACGACGGAAAAGGCATCCCGCCGGATCGGCTGATGGCATTGACCGCTGCGATCTCCGATCCGGGAGAAGGCCGGTACAACCGCGTGGGAATCCACAATGTCCGGGAACAGATCCGGCATGTGTACGGAGAGGCGGCCCACATGGCGATGGAGAGCCGGATCGGTGCGGGCACGACCGTCACGATTGTGATACCCGAGGAGGTGGCGCCGCCCGCGCCATCCGGATCTGAGGGGGATGTCCGGGGCCCGGAGCCGGATCCTGCGAAGGGAGGATCTGTATGATTCGAACCGTGATCGTGGACGACGAAGTGCTGGC
>CAZBKR010000306.1:0-1746 GCA_964492455.1 uncultured Oscillospiraceae bacterium | reverse complement strand
CCGACCTCAAGACGGTCTACATCGGATCTCTCCGCGCCACCAACATCCCGTATTTCACCTCTCCAGTGGCGGGACTCCCGATGGTGCACTGGAAAAAGTAAGCCCGTCGCATCCCGATGTAATCAATCACAATGGGGGGGTGTCCCGGTCAGGACACCCCCCCATTGATCTACTTGCAGTGGTTACCGGTTGCCTGTTAACGCAGTACCGCACCTTCGGACGCCGAGGTAACCAGACGCTGATAACGCGCAAGCCATCCGGAAAGGACCCGCGGGACAAAAGCGGGTTTTTCTGCAGCCCGTCGAGCGAGCTCCGTGTCGTCGACTTCCATCGCCAGCACTCCGTTCGGAATGTCGATCCGGACCCGGTCCCCTTCCCGGAGAAGGCCGATCGGTCCGTCCAGCGCGGCTTCTGGAGAAACATGTCCGATCGCGGCACCGCGGGTCGCACCGCTGAAGCGACCGTCCGTGATGAGTGCGACGTCCTTGTCGAGACCCATGCCCGCGAGCGCCGAGGTGGGTCCGAGCATTTCGCGCATCCCGGGGCCGCCCCGCGGTCCCTCGTACCGGATGACCACGACGTCGCCCGCATGGATATTGCCGGCATAGATGGCTTCGATCGCATCATCTTCGCTGTTGAAGACGCGTGCGTTACAGGTGACATCCATCATCCTGGGATCCACCGCGGACCGTTTAACGACCGCACCTTCAGGCGCGAGATTGCCCCGCAGGATGGCGATGCCCCCGGTGGGACTGTGCGGATCCGAAACCGGACGGACGACCGACGGATCCAGCACAACAGACATCGAGACATTGTCCGCGACCGGGCTGCCCGTGACTGTCGGGAGGGTACCGTCGATCAACCCCGCATCCAGCAGCTGCTTCATCACCGCAGGCACTCCGCCCGCACGATGCAGATCCTGGATGTGGTGATCGCCGGCCGGACTCAGCTTGCACAGGTTGGGGGTCGCCGCGGAACGACGTTCCACCGTGGAAAGATCCACCGGTACACCCGCTTCGTTTGCGATGGCGAGCAGGTGCAGCACGCTGTTCGTGGAACACCCGAGCGCCATGTCGACCGACAGCGCGTTCTCGAAAGCAGCCGGTGTCAGAATGTCCCGCGCCTTGACCTGACGGGCCACAAGGTCGAGAATCCGCATCCCTGCATGTTTGGCAAGCCGGATCCGCTCAGCCGAGACTGCCGGAGCGGTGCCGTTGAAGGGCAGCGCCATACCAATCGCCTCAGAAAGACAGTTCATGCTGTTGGCGGTGAACATACCGGAACAGGAACCGCACCCGGGACAGGCGGACTGTTCGAACCAGCGGAGCTGCTCCTCGTCGATCAGCCCGGCCTTGTTCGCGCCGACCGCTTCGAAAATCGTCGAAAGCGAGATGTCGCGCACGCCCGGTTCGATCCCCGCCATCATGGGACCACCGCTCACGACGATGGCCGGGAGATTGATCCGCGCAGCGGCCATCAGCATGCCGGGCACGATTTTATCGCAGTTGGGCACCAGCACCAGTCCGTCAAAACAATGTGCCAGCGCCATGGTTTCGACCGAGTCGGCGATCAGTTCGCGGGAGGGGAGGGAATATTTCATTCCCTCGTGTCCCATCGCAATCCCGTCGCAAACGCCGATCGAGGGCATGAGGATGGGGGTGCCGCCTGCCATCCGGACGCCGGCCTTGACCGCTTCCGCGACCTTGTCGAGGTGGGCGTGGCCTGGAACGATTTCGCTGAATGCGG
>CAZBKR010000305.1:0-1763 GCA_964492455.1 uncultured Oscillospiraceae bacterium | reverse complement strand
ACACCTATGCCTCGCTCGACAAAAAGCTGGGCATGCTCCAGCTGGTCATGGAATATTACCGGCAGGGTGTCCTGGCTCTCGAACGCGGCGTGGCGGTCCGCACATTGATCGCACTGCCGGTGCGCGACCTGGTCGCACGGCTCAAATTCGTGCCGGAAGATCGCTTCCAGACCGCCGCGAAAGACATCCGCGACGCGTATCTGGAGCAGTTCCGTTCCGGACAGCAGGGGGTAAAGTAAGATGCCCAGAGAATATCGCACCATCGAAGAAGTCGCCGGCCCGCTGATGCTGGTCAAACAGGTTGAGGACGTCACGTACGGCGAACTCGGGGAGATCGAACTTCCGAACGGCGAACTCCGCCGCTGCCGCGTGCTGGAAATCGACGGTACCAACGCGCTGGTACAGCTGTTTGAAAACACCGTCGGCATCAACCTCGAGAACTCCCGGGTCCGGTTCCTGGGCCGCGGGCTGGAACTCGCGGTGTCCGGGGACATCCTCGGGCGGGTGTTCGACGGCATGGGGCAGCCTGCGGACGGCGGCCCCCCGATCATCGCCGACCGGCGCATGGACATCAACGGACTCCCGATGAACCCGGCCGCCCGCAACTACCCCTCCGAATTCATCCAGACCGGAGTCTCGGCCATCGACGGACTCAACACGCTGGTCCGCGGCCAGAAGCTCCCGATCTTCTCCGGATCCGGTCTGCCGCACGCCCAGCTCGCCGCACAGATCGCCCGCCAGGCCAAAGTCCGCCCGCCGGTGGGCGAAGCCCCCGACCCGGAAAAGTCTTCGGCCAAATTCGCGGTCGTGTTCGCCGCGATGGGCATCACCTTTGAGGAAGCGGACTTCTTTGTCGAAGACTTCCGCCGGACCGGCGCGATCGACCGTGCGGTGCTGTTCATGAACCTCGCCAACGACCCTGCGGTCGAGCGGATCGCAACCCCTCGCATGGCGCTGACCGCGGCCGAGTATCTCGCGTTTGAAAAAGACATGCACGTGCTGGTCATTCTGACCGACATCACCTACTATGCCGAAGCGCTGCGCGAGGTGTCCGCGGCCCGCAAGGAAGTCCCCGGGCGCCGCGGGTATCCGGGCTACCTCTATACCGACCTCGCGACTCTCTACGAGCGCGCCGGCAGGCAGCGGGGCAAGGAGGGATCGATCACCCTGATCCCGATCCTGACGATGCCGGAAGACGACAAGACCCACCCGATCCCCGACCTCACCGGGTATATCACCGAAGGGCAGATCATCCTGTCCCGCGAACTCCTGCGCAAAGGAGTGCGCCCCCCGATCGACGTGCTTCCCTCCCTCTCGCGGCTCAAGGACAAGGGCATCGGCCGCGGCAAGACCCGCGTCGACCACGCCCCGACCATGAACCAGCTGTTCGCGGCCTACGCGCGCGGCAAAGATGCCAAGGAACTGTCCCAGATCCTCGGCGAGGCAGCGCTGTCCGAGGTCGACCGGATCTACGCGCGCTTTTCCGACGCGTTCGAGTCAGAGTATGTCTCCCAGGGCTTCGACACCGACCGTTCGATCGAAGAAACCCTCTCGATCGGCTGGCGTCTGCTGTCCATGCTCCCGCGCAACGAGCTCAAGCGCATCCGCGACGAGCTGATCGACCGGTACTATGTCGAGAGAAAGGACGAGGAACGCCATGGCTGAGATCCGGGTCAACCCGACCCGCATGGAGCTGATCCGCCTCAAGCGGCGGCTGGTGACGGCGCGCCGCGGCCACAAACTCCTCAAGGACAAACGCGACG
>CAZBKR010000304.1:0-1765 GCA_964492455.1 uncultured Oscillospiraceae bacterium | reverse complement strand
CCGATCGACCGCGGGAGCGTTGAACAGCATCTGGCCGGCGCACTCCTCGACGCTCATCCGGGATACCAGATCTTTCGCGCGCTCCTCGAAGGAGAGTTTTTCATTGCGATAGGCGGGCAGATCGGATGCGACGGCAGACGCCTTCTTCTTTTTCAGTTCGTCTTTGGAACCCTTATCGGCGTTTTTCATGGTGACCTCCTGGGAATTGATAGGCAGTCGCCGAAGGGAATGGACCGATGGCGGCGAGTCTGCGATTGGTTCCATGATAGCAGACCTGTTCCGGTTTTCAAACCGATGTTTCCATCGGCCTCGATCGCTTTGAACGGATACCGGACAGTCGTCCGGTTTGGATCGTGTATAATGGTTTTACAAGACGATTCCGCACGACCAACAGCTGCACGGACGCGGAACAGCACGCGATACGGCATAACGTGAAAGGGGTGCATCGATGGAAAAGAGAAGGATGCAGAAGATTTTTGAAGAGGTCTCTCTGCTGGGATTCGGATGTATGCGACTGCCCCAGAAAGAGGGCGCAATCGATTATGAAGCCGCCGAAAAACTCGTGGACATGGCACTGGAAGGCGGCATCACCTATTTTGACACCGCCTATTACTATCACGATCAGACGTCCGAGTCGTTTCTCGGGAAAGCGCTGACCGCCCGTCATCCGCGCGACCGGTATACGATCGCGACCAAGATGCCCCTCAGTGTAATCCAGGAAGCGGATGATCTGGAGCGGGTACTGGATCTTCAGCTCAAGCGCCTGAACACCAGTTACGTGGACTTCTATCTCTGCCACGGATTGTCCGCCGACGCGTACTTCAACAAGTTCAAACCGATGGGTGTGGAGGCGTTTCTCAAGCGGATGGTCAAAGCAGGTAAAATCCGGTATTACGGATTCTCCACCCACGACAAACCAGAAGGACTCAAGCGCCTGATCGACGACACCGATTGGGACTTTGTGCAGATTCAGCTCAACTACCTCGACTGGACCGAACTGGATGCCAAAACCGCGTACCAGCACCTCGTAGACAAAGACATTCCCGTTGTGGTGATGGAGCCGATTCGCGGCGGCGGACTCGCCAACCTGGCCGACGGCCCCCGTCAACTGCTGGAGCGCCGGTTCGCAGGAAAGAGCGCGGCATCGATCGCATTGCGCTGGGTCGGCAGTCTGCCCGGGGTCAAGGTGGTTCTGAGCGGGATGACCGAACCTTCCCAGATGGAGGAAAACCTGGCCACGTTCAGCCCCTTTGTCCCGCTGAGCGAAGCAGATAAGCTGGCTGTCGCCAATGTCGTGACCGCATTGAAATCCCTGCCGGTGATCCCCTGTACCGCCTGCAATTACTGCAACGTCTGCCCCAACGACATTTCCATCCCCCGGATCTTCGCCCGCTACAACAATTATGTGATGTTTGACCGCCCGGAGGAGCTGATCGCGCCGTATGAGCGGTTTATCGGGGAAGGGCATCGTGCGGAGGATTGCGAAGCCTGCGGCATCTGTGTTCCGTTCTGTCCCCAAAGCATCGACATCCCCGGTTGGATGCAGCGTGTGGTCGAAAAAAGGGAAGAGATCCGTCAGGCGCGGTAACAAGTCTGCCTGTCTCATCTTCTCTCTATAACAAAACCCCCGCGTCTCGGGTAGAAACGCGGGGGTTTTATTTTGACAAGACGAATGTGCAGATGAATTGCCTTTACAGATTGCTGAGGATTGCCACCCTTGTTACGATGCCGGTCAGATGCCCGTCCGCATCGGTAACGGCAATCG
>CAZBKR010000303.1:0-1780 GCA_964492455.1 uncultured Oscillospiraceae bacterium | reverse complement strand
GCGGAATCCCATCACGCTGTCCCTGTCTCCGATCACCGCCACTCTGTTCATCGGTCGTTCCCCTCTTCCATCACAGGTAGGTTTTGCGCAGCAGTTCCCGCGCGCCCGCGGGATCCAGCTTGTTGCGGATGAACGCGAGGACGATCCGGGCGTTCTGCACCTCGGTCTGCACCGCACACACATAGGCGACCGGGACCTCGGGGCCGAAAGACACCGCCCGCGCTTTGCGGACGTGGTCCATCACGGTGTCGTCCGAGAGTTTGCCGAACCGCGCGGCCCCCCCCGGACGGCCGTAGCCGGAGACCGCCTCGGAGGCGATCGCGGCATAGGGGGTGTTCTGCCAGGCCGCGGTCAGCTGGGTGTCGTCCGTGAGCTGTGCCATCGAGACCAGCGCTTCTGCTTCCAGATGTCCGCCGGGCAGGAGTGAGTCACGCAGCAGCGGGAGAGGAAATCCGCCCCGCCGGGTACGCAGCACCATCCCGAGGTTTTCGAGATCCGCCCGGACCGCGGCCAGTTCCCGGAACCAGGGGTTGCCGAGCGCGTCCGCGATCCGGACGGTTTCCGCGGCATAGGCCTGGTTCAGCCGGATGTCCACCCGGGTGCCTTCCCCGGTCGACAGATACCCGGACCAGGAAGCCCGGATGGCGGTCCACAGCCACTCCGGGATGTGCGCACCTTCGGGATCGTCGTCCCGGATGGCCTCGAACAGGCGTTCCGGCGGCACCGAAGAGGGGGCGGCAATCCGGGTTTCGAGATGCTCGTAAGGCTCTTCTCCGCCGAGCGCCTTGTGTTTGACAAACACCTTGGCATTGATCACGTCGTTTTCGAGGTAAAACAGGTCGATGTATTCTTTTTCGACCGCGACCTCACGCGCAACGGTGCAGGCACGGGCATACCCGGCGTTCAGACTGCGCCCGTTGGTCTGTGCGGGCGGATATCCCGCCTCGGCCAGCATCCGGGAAAATTCGACCGTGTCCCGCGCCTCGGTCAGACGCAAAGTGCGGGCGGTGTCCATCAAGGAGGTTTCGAGCGCGCGGATCCGCCCGCAGGCGTGTGCGTAGTCGATCCCGTCCACCCGTTCCCGGCGTGTGCCGAAAGCGGGATCTGCGAGCGGATTTCCGCCTGGATGGAAAACTGCCGTATCCGCTTTCATCAAGCCCTCATTCCTCCAGCAATCCGGCCGCGTAGGCTTCGAGGGCCTCGCGCGACTGGCGTGTGAGCATTTCAAACGTCAGGTTGTCTTCGATCAATCCCCGGCGAAGCACCAGCCCGCCGAGGAACCGGCCGGGCTCCTGTGCCACGGTCAGGTCGAGCGCGGGCTGTCCCGCTTCCGCCCGGACGCGCTCCGCTTCGGCCACCGCGCGGGCGGCGACGCCGGACGAGAGGTCCGCGGCACCAAACACCACGGTCTCTCCGCCGCGCGCCTGCCGTAGAAAGCCGGCATACAGCCGCACTTTCTCCTCTGCGGGCAGTTCGGACAGACTCGCCATCGCCTGGTCGACCAGTCCGGTCACCGTGCGGCGGCGGGCATCCAGCAGGATCCGGCGGCCGGCCATCGCGGAAGAGGATTCGGCACGCGCGCGAACCGCGTCCGCCTCGCCGGCGGCGGCCTCTTCCATCTGACGGCGCAGCGCCTGGGCTTCCCGTTCGCCCTGAGCCCGGATGTCCGCGGCGCGTTCCCGCGCCTCGGACAAGAGGACGTCGGCCTTGCCCCGGGCTTCCGAAAGGATGCTTTCGAGGATGGCGTCCAGTCCGTTCATACTTCGATTCCGAGCAGGAT
>CAZBKR010000302.1:0-1795 GCA_964492455.1 uncultured Oscillospiraceae bacterium | reverse complement strand
CGCGCCGCGATGGGTCGGCGGGGACGCGCGTATTTCGAACAGGCCTTTACCAAATCCGCCTTGATGGACCAGCTCGAGGATTGGCTGGCATACCCCGCCACAGGCGACAGAACAACAGGAGACACCCATGGCTGAATGGACCCCGGAACAGCTCCAGCGGCTACAGCAGACCGAAATGGAGATGCTCGCGTTGCTCGATCGTATTTGTACAGAACACGGCATCCACTACTATCTTGCGGCGGGGACCTGTCTCGGTGCGATGCGCCATGCGGGCATGATCCCCTGGGATGACGATATCGATGTCTATCTCCACCGGGAGGATTATGAAAAGCTGGCAAAAATCCTCCCGGGTGCGCTCCCCGCCGGTTACTTTTACCAGTCTGCGGAGACCGATCCGGCCTATCTCTATCCCTTTGCGAAAATCCGCAAGGACGGGACCGCGTTTGTGCAGGAAGCGCTTCGGGATCTCCGGATGCACCACGGGATCTACATCGATCTCTTCCCGGTCGACGGTGCCCCGAAAAGCGCGCTTTTGCGGCAATGGCAGCGGGCAAAAATGTTCTTCCTGAAACGCGTCTCCATCGGGCACATTCTCCCGCGCATAGTGGAGCGGATTGCCTATGGATTGCTGTATAAGCTGGTTCCGCGTATAAAATGGCAACGCAAATATGACCGGTATTGTCGACGGTACGACTCTCTAAAAACCGGGTACTCCCTCTGTGCGGCTTCCGACTATGCGTATCGCCGGGAACTCGTGCCCAGGGCGGTCTATGGGGATGGGAAGAGGATGCCGTTTGGCACACTCTCCCTACCGGTGCCGGCCGACGCCGAAACCTATCTCACTACGATGTACGGAGACTGGCGGACGCCGCCTCCGCCGGAAGCGCGTCTGTCGCAGCACGCCCCCTGGCGGATCTCCTTTGACGAGGAATACCACCCGTAATCGCATGACTGCGTACCTTTCCTGCAAGGGGTCGTACGCACACATATTTCCTCTACTGGCGGCAACCGTGGCATGATGGCCTGTAGATAGATCACAGAGAACAGGACCATTGCAATGAAATGTCGTCGCAGGAATAATATATGGATCCGATGGGTTGCTGTCCTGGCCGGACTGGTATTGCTGGCGGGACTCTCCGGATGTGTGAAGCCAGGGAATCTTTTTGGTGTGACACAGCCGGGGGAAACACCGACGAACCAGACGTCCGTTTTCCCGTATTTGACAGAACCGGCTGCGACAACTGGGAGAACCGATACAACCTCTACTGAAGCGACAGCCACAACATCGCTCGCGACAGCGACATCGCCGACTCCATCGATCACGTCAGCGGTTCCTACAACCGCTCTACCAGTTCCTACAACCACAGCACCGGCCTCAACGACTACGACGTCGGTTACAACGACGAAAGCGCCGGCTCCGACGACGACTACGGTTCCGGCTGCGACAACCACCGCTCCGGCCGCTACGACGCCTGTTACGATCCCGACTACCGTAACCCCGATACAGACGACCACAGCCACCAGTCCAGCTCCAGTGATCACACCGGTCGTATTATCTGCCGAGGAAACCAGATGGGCGAATGATATTCTGAACCTCACCAATGAGGTGCGGATGGCCAATGGTCTCGACCCTCTTCAACCCGGCAGCGATATGGCGATAGCCGCCGCCTATGTGAGATCCCGTGAAATCGTCACCTATTTCTCTCACACCCGTCCGGATGAACGAATGTGCTTCAGTGCGTTAGATGATGCCGAGGTCAAATACACTTGGGCGGGTGAAAATATTGCAGCTGGG
>CAZBKR010000301.1:0-1810 GCA_964492455.1 uncultured Oscillospiraceae bacterium | reverse complement strand
GGTGAACCCGGCACGAAGCCCCGAACCCGAATCTTCTCGTTTTGCCATTAACCGATTTATCCTCCAATAATTTTAATCAACTCGTCTGGTTGGTTCCGGCCGCCCATAGTTCCTGGATCCGCTGTGCAAATCCCCGGTCCAAGACCGCCGCCGTCATATGGATCCCGCCACCCGTGTATTGTCCGATGGTCACGCCGGTTCCAGTTCTCAAGCAGGGAATCCCTGCCTTATGACACATGCTCTCCGCTCTATTTACAGTATCGTGCGCGGCATCTGTCGCCACGATCATCAGCACAGCCTTCCCTCTGGTCACCGCCTTTTCGCATGCAACCGCACCATAAGCGGTTTTCCCCGCCCTGGTGGCCAGTCCCAGCATCCGCAGGACCCGTTCCGAATCATCCACCAGCCTTGCCTTCCGTCAACATCCGCTCCAGCATTGTAACCGTTTCCGTCGGAATGCGGGATTTGAGCGCCCGTTCCAGTCTTTTCTCCTTGACCGCCTTCGCCAGACAGGCAGTGTCCCGGCAAAGGTAAGCGCCACGTCCTGCGGCCTTTCCGGTCGGATCAAGCGAGATACCGCCCTCGCGCCCCGCTACGATCCGCACCAGCTCCCGTTTGGGGCGCATCGTCTGGCAGGCGACACACATGCGCATCGGCGCTTTTTTCTTTTTTACAACCGTCTCGGGCACGTGTCACCTATCCCTTTGCTGTCAGTCTGTCTGTTCCGCAGAAGCATCGCCGGCGGATGCGGGAGCCGGCTCGGAGACCGGTTCCACCGCGGCGTCCGGCTGCGATTCAGATCCGTTCACTGCGTCTGCCTGTGCCTCTGATTCATTCACTGCGGATTCTGTTGCGGCGGTAAAGCGTGCCAGAATCTCCTGCTCCAGCATTTCACGGAACCGGGACTCACTCTTGATGTCGATCTTCCATCCGGTCAGTCGAGCGGCCAACCGGGCGTTCTGGCCTTCCCTCCCGATCGCAAGCGAAAGCTGGTGGTCCGGAACAACCACACGAGCGGTGTTTTCCGCCTCGTTGATGTCCACCCGTAATACTTTGGCGGGATTGAGACTGTTGGCGATAAAGGATTCCAGCTCCGGACTCCATTGAATGATGTCGATCTTTTCTCCCATCAACTCATCCATGACCGCTTGCACGCGCAATCCCCGCTGACCAACACAGGAACCCACAGGATCGACGTTTTCATCGCGAGATGCGACCGCGATTTTGGTTCTGGAACCCGCCTCGCGGGATACCGCCACGATCTCGACAACGCCGGAAGCGATTTCTGGTACTTCGTTTTCAAACAGCTTCCGAACCAGATTGGGATGGCTTCTGGACACATAGACGATCGGGCGCCCTTTTTTCTCATCCACACGCAGGATGTAAAACCGCATGCGCTGGTTGAAATTGTACCCGTCAGAACGCACCTGCTCGTTATATGGAAGCACCGCTTCCGCGCGCCCGATGTCGACGATCACTTCCCTGTGGTCGCGACGCTGCACGACACCAACTGAAAGTTCGCCGATCCGGCTGGAGAACTCGTTTTGAATCCGCTCCCGTTCCGCGTTGCACAGTTTCTGATTGATCACGTTTTTCGCGGTTTGCGCCGCCAGACGACCGAAATCCTGAGGTGAGAGTTCATACTCCATCTCATCCCCGATCTCAAACTCGTCCGACAAACTCTTGGCTTCTTCCAGAGAAAGTTCGACATTGGGATCAGCAACGGATTCGACCACCGTTTTGGTCAGAAACACCTTCATCTCACCCGTCGTCCGGTTCACTTCGGCACGGATGTTGTCGGTCGTTTTGG
>CAZBKR010000300.1:0-1814 GCA_964492455.1 uncultured Oscillospiraceae bacterium | reverse complement strand
ATGGATCCGGAATCGGTCGCCCAGACTCAAATACGGGCTTTGTATTCTGACTCTTGTAGCAGCCCTGCTGTGCGTTGCAGTGTTGACTTCCTGCGGCAGCAGCCAGCTTGGGGAAGACCCGTTTGTGGCACCGGGCATCACTCCGACGCCCTCTCCGCAGGACTGGCTGACGATCCAGACACCGATTCCCTACCAGTCCGTGGAAAACCTCCATCCGAAGCGGTTCCCCGGCATCCGGATCGAGTTGTCCGGGAAGGCGGTGAATCCCCTGCTGGAAGAACTTCCGGACGGAGGGTGTCTGGTGGTATATCTGCAAACGACTGTGGAGGAAGCGGGTTCTTCCAACTCTGCACCGCAAATGGCCGGGAGTATCCGTTTTGGTCCGGACGGTTCCCGTGTTTGGGAACGCCCGCTCGACATGGAAACCACCCAGGGGTATCTGACAGATCTGTGTGTTTTCCCGGATGGATCCTTTGCAGTTACAGTCCGGGCTACCTCGGAAGGCTCGGTGGAGGGACCCTTCGTCGATCGGCTGGTTCGATTCGATCCGTTTGGCGAATTGCTGTGGAGCACGGAAGTGCGGGCCGATCCGAAGGATATTTTCTCATCCGCCGGATCCCTGGAACACTTGGCCGGACTTGCAGATGGCTCGATCCTTACGGCGGGAACGGCTGCGGTGGGAGAGGGCAACTGTGTCGTGGTGTCGCGATTTTCTGTCGACGGCACGTGTGAGCGACAAGTGTTCCCTGGCGCGAAAAAACAGAGTTGGCTTATGGATGCCGCCTACCATCCCAATACCGGTTGGGCGGTTGTCTGGCGGGAAGAAGACGCTTCTTCTTCGGTTCAGGAACCCGGGGTTCGCTCCTGGCTGGGATGTTTTGACGAAAAACTGGAGGAACGGTGGAAGGTATGCACACCGGGCTGCGACACACTCACAAATGTTGAACCTCAGTCCGACGGCTCTGTCACCACAGGCGGCATGCGCCAGACAGGCAATTCCTCCCGGTCGATACTGTTCCGTTACGGTGCCGATGGCTCACAGCTCTGGTTCTATCAGCCCGACGGCAGCACGCAGTCCTGGGTCGCCGGTGCGGTTTTACTGCCGGACGGCGGATACGCGGTTGCATCCCAGAGGAGGAGCGAGCACGGCGTGCAGGAGTCGCTGGTGGAGATACTGGCTGCTGACGGAGAAATCCTCGACAGTACAAAAGCGCAGCCGGGTTTCGTGTCCGGGCTCGCAGCGACCCCGGACGGCGGCTTTACGATTGTTTTACGTCAGGAGATCGGATCCCTCCCGCAACCTCCCTACATCTCCTCTATCTGGACCGACGCAGAGACCATCGTCGTGCATTATGATGCGGCGCGGCAACTTATCTGGCGGAAAACGATCGATCTGTACCCCTTATCGACCCGAAGGGAAGCCGTAATTCCAACAGCAGGTGGCCGGTTGTTCGTAGGATAGGAGAAACAGATCGGCCGGAGCCGTCCGGGACACAGAAAAGGAAGAAAGGGAAAGATGGGAAAGTATGAGTTTGATGCCGACGCACGCATGGATTATTTTCTGCATCCGGAACGTTACCGGATCCCCGGATTCCGGATCTTCGGCAATCTGTTTTTCATCGGAGACAGAGATGCGGGTGCCTATCTGGTGGATACCGGAGAGGGGATTCTGTTGATCGACACCGGGTATCCGACAGCCCGCGCACAGACATTGGCATCGATCCGGGAGGCGGGATTTGACCCCGGTGAAGTTCGCCTGATTCTGCACACCCACGGGCACTTCGATCATTTTGGCGCGACCGGCGAGATCGTGC
>CAZBKR010000299.1:0-1856 GCA_964492455.1 uncultured Oscillospiraceae bacterium | reverse complement strand
AACCGTGTCCGTGGACATTACGGTCAATCCAAACGGCAACACAGTGAAGCATCTGTGGATCTACAGAGAGAGACTCGGGCACGGGATCGAAATGACAAATATGCTGGCCACGGATGTGATGACCACCGCTACGTTTTCGTTCGATTTCGCAGGATGGTGCGAATTGTCGCCGGAGATGACGTATTCGATTTATCCGGCCTTCCAGACCTTTGACCAGTACCAGGCAGATTCCATGGACATATCGACTGTGTCTGGCGTCAGTTTTACCACCCCTCCGGACCCCGCGGCAACGACGGCGGTTCCTTCACTGACGCCTACTCCAACCCCGGATCCTACGCCTACGCCGGCCCCAACGACCGGGACGTTGCCTGCCACCCCGTCCCCCACGCCGAGCCCGGTTCCCGCGACCACGCCAGCCGGTGGTGAAACCACCACGGTCACTACCCGGACCACGCCGGATGGGGTAACTCCCACACCGGGCGGGACGACTGTTCCATTCGGTACCACACGACCGACCACGCGAACCATGCCAGTCGGTACCACTTCGGCACCCTCCACTGCAGCGTCACAGCAGGTCACCGGCACGCCGGTTCCCGATGTACCGCCCGGCGGCAACGGGAAAAGCAATACGCTGCTCATTGTCCTGGCCGGAGTATTGGGAACCGCAGCCGTAGGGACGGCGGTTTATTTTGGGATCAAAATGAGAAAAGGAAAACCGTAATCCCTATTGCAAGTCTTTTTTCCACCAGGTCTTATTGAGCCACGGATGGAATCCAATGGTGTAGTAAAACGGCTGTGCGGATCCTACAACCGCGTTCTCAGCGCCGCGATCTGCGCACCGGCGCACGGCCTCCAGCACGGCCGCCCGGCCCAGCCCTTTTCTGCGGTGTGCCGGATCGGTCGCGACCGGTTCGACCAGTGCGTGCGGACTCCCGCGCTCATGCCACATGCCGCAGTAGGAGGCAAAGCTGCCGTCCGGAGCCACGACGACGATGTTGAGATCCAGGTCCTCGTGGGGGCCCAAAAGCTGCCGGCTCCGATCCAATAGCGCTGCTTCGGACTCCGGTGGCTCGCCTTCGTGGTTGAATCCACGCCACATCAGGCGGTTGAATTTTCGGACATCGTAGACGTCCGCCATACTTTCCGCGTGGTATCCCGGGGGCAGCACATAGGACAAATCGTGCGCTTCGACCGGCAGCACCGCCAGCTCCTCGCTCTCATTCGTCGCATGGTACCCGGCTCGCGCCGCGAGTTTCTGGAACGCGAGATCCCGGTTGTCGATCAGTACACGGATGGCTTTTTCGTCACGCAGATACCGTTCCGCATGTGTCAGCATCTCGGCGCGCAAATCCGGATAACCCGGGTCCAGGCAAAACCAGGCATACCCCGGCGGGGCTTCCTCGTTTGTGACCAGTCCGACGACGCGGCCGTCGTCCCGCCACACATCGATCAACGGGCGTTTTGCCGGATCGAGCCCGTGCTTGCAAAAGATCCATTCCCACCGGCCCCATGTAAACGACTCGGCTGTGACGCCGGCCGCGTCGAAGTCGAGCAGAAACGCCCGCACTTCCTCGTAAGCGGTGGAAAAGCCCATCGCTCCGGTATTCCGATCCAGGATGGCGGCCATCTTCGGACTCCTCTCCTGTTTTTCATGTGTGCGCCGCAAGACGCGGCATCCATAGCCCGGACAGTCCGCGCCTGTCTCCGGTCAGCGCTTTTTCTGCAGCACCGGGTCAAAGACCCGTACGCCGGGGTCCTCCGCGACAAAGTTCGAATCGTGCCAGTACCCCTTGGGGTGGACTTTGGTGCGATACCGGTTTCGCGGTGCTGGCAGCGGGTCGTTGGCTTTGAGGGTC
>CAZBKR010000298.1:0-1864 GCA_964492455.1 uncultured Oscillospiraceae bacterium | reverse complement strand
GTTGATGAGGGCGGAATGCCATCCCGCAAACGCGAACAGCAAAATGCTGACCAGCATCACGACAAACAGGAAAGAAGTGCCGCAGCGGGGATGCCGCGGGCTGAAGGGCCGGATGTTTTCGACCGTCAGCGGAAGCTCGTGTTCATAGCAGGCGATGGTTTTGTGCTCCGCCCCATGATACATCCACACACGGCGAATGTCCTTTTGTCGTGACGTCAGCGCGACATATCCTACAAAGAGAAGAATCCTGAATGCGCCTTCAATCAGATTCTTCAATACAGTGCCGCCGAACCCGTTCCCCTCACCGATCGGGAGTACGCGGTCGAGGAGACCGGTGATCAGGTTGGGCAGGAGGATGAACAATCCCACACCGAGCAGGATCCCGAGCGCGGCGGACGCGTACAGCATCGCGGACCCGCCGTCCTTTTTGGGGGGCTTGGAAGCTTTTCTGTCAGAGGGCGCCGCATCGGTTGATTCGGTTAGCGCGTCTGCTTCAATGACCGTGCTCGGTTCTGTCCCGGGCGCAGCACCCATCTCAGGGGTTGCGGCCGAATCGGCTTCCACGGGTGCCGGTTCCGCCTGCGCGACTTCCGCCTGCGCATCCTCCGCCTCCGGTTCTTCCTCCAGCAGGTCCGCCGAGCGAAGCAGTGCTTTGACACCGATCACGAGCTGACGGAACAGCCGGACACCGCCGCGCAGCACGGGAACCGAGGCCGCACGTGACACGGGCTTATCGATGGAAAGGTATTCCAGGGAAATGGCCCCGTCCGGCAGGCGTACCGCCAGCGCGGTTTTGTCCGGCCCCATCATCATCAGCCCTTCCAGAACCGCCTGTCCGCCGATTGCGGTGCGTTTTACGGCTTGTCCGGTTTCCTCTTTCGCCATGTTGGTCCAGCCTTTCCGTGTTCGTGCACGTATGCAAAAAGGAGGCTCCTTGCGAAGCCTCCCGCCGGTCAGAGACGATTACTTTTGTTCCATTCTCTTCTTGAACTTGTCAACCCGGCCGCCGGTGTCCACCAGCTTCTGTTTACCGGTATAGAAGGGATGGCATTTGGAGCAGATGTCGACCACCAGGTTCTCCCTGACTGAACCGGTTTCGAACGTCTCGCCGCATGCGCAACGGACCGTTGTCTTTCCGTATTTGGGATGAATGCCGTCTTTCATTTTTTTACCACCTTTTCGGAATCTGTCGCGCGTACCCTCGCGATTCGCCGCGGTACGTATGCGCAGCCGTCATGTGAAGTCGCGTGGGATATACTACATCAATCAAAAAGCATTGTCAATCCGCTCGCTCTCCCGGTGTGACCGGACAGCAGTCATTACACGTCGTCCGGGTCTTTCCGGTTCCCGGCATTATAGCCGTTGGAGCTGTACCCGTTGGTCGAGGTATAGGCCATGCTCCTCCCGCCGCCGCCGGATTGAGAGGTCAGGTTTTGCCCGCGCATCGCATCGAACAGGGTTTTGTCGTTCATCGATATGTTGACGGACGAGATGAACTGGGCGTTGTCTTTGGTTTTCAGCAGCAGGTTGATGATCATCTCGGTGACCGCGGAGGTATCCAGCTGCCCGAACGCCTTCCGGATGGTCCAGACCGCGTCCAGCTCTCTGGACTCCAGCAGAAGCTCCTCCCGGCGGGTACCGGACTTGTTGAGGTCGATGGCGGGGAAAATCCTCTTCTCGGAAAGTTTTCGGTCCAGGAACACTTCCATGTTGCCTGTCCCCTTGAATTCCTCATAGATCATCTCATCCATCCGGGAACCGGTCTCGATCAGCGAGGTGGCGATGATGGTCAGGCTGCCGCCGTTCTCGATGTTGCGGGCCGCGCCGAAAAAGCGCTTGGGCCCGTACAGAGCGCCCGGATCGA
>CAZBKR010000297.1:0-1888 GCA_964492455.1 uncultured Oscillospiraceae bacterium | reverse complement strand
ACATGCGCACCGTATCCCGGCAGCTTTTGCATTCCTGAATGGTTGTCTGTTCCATGTACACCCCGCAGGAATAGAGGGGCGGGGAGCAGATGCCGCCCGCCCCCGAACTCACACCAGTTCCAGTACGGTGACCGATCGCGGCGGGAGTGTGGCCAAAAGCCGCTCTCCTTCCAGCCGGGCACCCTCAAATACGACCGGGCGGACAAGATCCGGAGCGTCAAACGTGTTGTGCGCCTGGATTGTATCCGCCGTCAGCACGGTACCGGTGACACGGGTTGCGGTGCATCCGCGGAGCAGCCCGTCCACCTCCGCCGGCATATCGGGGCTCAGATTGCACAGCGAGAGGTGCACCGCACCGGCCGCGTCCACCGACGCGGAAGCAGAAATGCGCGGAATCGCCTTGTCCTGCAACCGGTACTCTCCTCCATCCATGAGGACCGGCAGCAAAGTCGCACCCTGATGGACCTTGAACATGTCGAACACGTGGTAGGTCGGGGTGAGAATCATCCGCTCCCCTTCCGTCAGAATGACCGACTGCAGCACGTTGACAGTCTGCGCGAGGTTGGCCATGCGGACCCGGTCGGAATGGTTATTGAAGATATTGAGGTGGATCCCCGCGACGAGCGCGTCACGGATGGTATTCTGCTGGTACAGGAAACGCGGATTGGTGCCCGGCTCCACACTGAACCAGGTTCCCCATTCATCCACGACCAGGCCGATCCGTTTCTCCGGGTCGTACCGGTCCATGATCGCACCGTGTTTGGTCACCAGTTCGTCCATGTACAATGCGTTCTCAAGTACGGAGAACCACTCCGCTTCCTCAAACTCCGTCGCGGATCCTTTCTGGTTCCAGTCTTTGGACGCACGGGTATAGTAATGGATACTCATGCCCTCCATGAGTTTGGCTGCCTCACGCATCAGCACTTCGGTCCAGTGATAGTCGGCGACATTCGCACCGCCGGCGATTTTGTAAATGTCGCGGTTGATATTGCGCACATAGGTCGCATACCGGCGGTACTGGTCGGCGTAAAACTCCGCGGTCATGCTGCCGCCGCAGCCCCAGTTCTCGTTGCCAACGCCAAAATACGTCAGACTCCAGGGTTCTTCGCGGCCGTTGGCTTTCCGGAGGTCGGTCATCGGAGAACGGCCGGAAAAGGTGATATAGTCCACCCAGTCCTTCATCTCCTGGACGGTGCCGCTCCCCAGATTGCCGCAGATGTAAGGCTCCGCTCCGATGCGTTCACAGAGCTCCAGAAACTCGTGCGTCCCGAAATGGTTGTTCTCCGTCACACCGCCCCAATGGGTATTGACCATGCTCGGACGCTTCTCGCGGGGGCCGACGCCGTCCAGCCAGTGATACGTGTCCGCAAAACACCCGCCCGGCCAGCGCAGATTGGGAATTTTCATGGCGCGGAGTGCCGCGACCACATCGTCCCGCAAACCGTTGGTGTTAGGAATGGGGGAATCTTCCCCGACCCAGATACCTCCGTAGATGCATCTCCCGAGATGCTCCGCAAAATGCCCGTAGATGTGCCGGTCGATGGTCGATTTGCGAACGCCCAGATCCATTGTCAGTCTCATGTGTAACCGTACCTTCCTTCCGTTTGGTGATCTTTCTACTTACATCATGCCAGAGGATCGTAGATCCGGTTCTTCTTTTCCCGTTCTTCCAGCGGCAATTTCTGCGCGTCGGCGATCTCGTACACCCCGAAGGTGTCGACCAGCCGGGAGGTGGGATCCACTTCCACAAAGGTGCACCATGGCAGCCAGTGATAATGGCTCTGCAGGGTTTGGGTGGTGAAATTCCCGCTCTCGTGTCCCAGTCCGGGCATTGCGTACCCCGTGCTGCCGTCGATGTCGTTGGATTGCCGTGTGTTCTTGTCGATGA
>CAZBKR010000296.1:0-1908 GCA_964492455.1 uncultured Oscillospiraceae bacterium | reverse complement strand
GTCAGGCGGCCTCCGCACGCAGGATGATCTCACCGGTGGTAACGTCAATCCAGTACAGGACCGACCAGCTGGTAATCTGCGGTGGGAAATCGGTGCGGACCAGTTGATCGATCGTGATCTTCCAAGCCAGCCGCCCCTCCGCTGTCGTTTTCTCAGCCGACCAGAGCACGTCCTCAAACCGCTGCACTGTGAGGACATTCCCGAGCCGCCACAGCAGATCGTCAAAAGCAATCCTGGCCGCCTGTTCTTCGGAGAGATTGCCCGTGACTGACGGGTCCGGCTGGGTGACCGGCCGGCAATACGACACCATCGACAGCAAAACACCGTCCGGTGAGAAGTGCACACTGGACTTGCGTCCGGTCGGGTTTTTACCCTTCATCTCGATGATCTCGTAGATCGTATCGCCCATACCGGAAGTGTTTCTCCTCACCTCATATTCATCGGTTTGCTTGCTGGAAAAACTGCGCAAATGGAGATCTACAGCCCGGGTTTTCTTTTCTATTTCCGAAGTGGATTTTCCTGTTTCGATGTCCGCTCCCCGGTCGATTCGGATGCAACAATGGAGGTACCCTTCCGGATCGTAGATATATTCCCACCGGTCGTCGCGAAAGGGTTGTTCTCCTTCACCAAATTCATTGCCGGCTGCAGAACGGTCGTCCGGCTCAATCGCCGCTTCGGTGATCCGTTCTTCTCCCAGGATCTCTGCGATCCGCTCGGATGCGGCAGCCGTCGAGGAGCAGGCCGTAGCCATCAGTAAAGTCAGAATCAGGAAAATGACACCAATCCGTCTGTACATAAGTTATTCCTCCGCCATGCATTCAACCTGTGAGATACAGAGAACGCAGTCGTCCAACCGCTTTGTCAGCGACTCACGCTGCGCGGAGGCCGCCCGATCCACAGCAGCACTGCTGCAATCGGAAGCAAGAGGGCAACCAACAGACCATATACGTTAAAACATCCCATCTGGGTATGCAAAAAGAGCATGAGAAGTGAAAAGCCTCCGGCGAGCGAAGCAGTGATCCGCGCGGCACGAAACCAGGACTGGTTGGCACGTCGGAAGAGGAAGATAACCAGGAGACAACCAGAAGCGGCGATCGCGAACGCCGCGGTCAGGATCGGACTCCAGTCCGCATACCCGATGTGCATCGTACTGAAATAGGAATAATGCTCATAGATTCTGGTGCCAGGCCCCGCGGCAAATGCCATTGTGGTGCTGTTGGGAAGTGCCATCAGGAAGAGGGCGGCGGCCAGACAACCGAGTGCGATCCACGACAAGACTTTGTGTTTCATCTCTTCCCCCTTCTGAGAGCAGTTCTGTGCAATCTTCGCAACAAAAGACTCTTTTCCCTAATATAACACACGACAGAACCTTCCTGTTTTTCGAAGCATCCGCACCTGCGCTGTATTGCGGTACAATCGAACGGAAACCATTTCCCGAGGAGGGTGCCATGTACCACATCCATCCGGATTTTCCTCCCCGCAAACCCGTGACCGGCGAACAGCTCCAGGCCGCGCTCGACGCTCCCGTCCTGCAGACTGCCGGCATCCCCGTTCCGCTGGTGATCGTTTCGATCCGCATGGTGCGGGCGCACGGGTTCACGTTCGTCATCACCCGCGCCGCCGACGGGCGGGAGGGGATCGCCATCGCGGGCGGGAACTGGCGCTATTTCCACCCCATCCTTTCGCAGAAAATCGCGCCCTACCTGGTCGGGACGGACGCGCGTGATCTGGAGACCACTCTCGAGCGGATCTATGTCCAGGAGCTCAACTATAAAATCCAGGGACTGGCCTACTGGTGCTGCGTCGCCTGGGTCGAGGCCAGCGTGATCGACCTCCTGGGACGCGCCGCCGGGCGCTCGATGACCGAGCTGTTCGGGCCGCGCTGCCACGACCATGTGGACTACTATG
>CAZBKR010000295.1:0-1910 GCA_964492455.1 uncultured Oscillospiraceae bacterium | reverse complement strand
CTTGACTAGAGGTGGAGGGAAGCATCCCGACGAAACCCGGCAACCCGCAAAGCGCTACGCAATGCACAGTTTGTCAATTGCTTAAAAAGTTGAAAGGCTTTTTTTCAATTGCCATCGCGCGAATTGCTTTGCCGGAACCGGGGAGGCCCTCTTTGGATTGAACGGCAGAACATACGCGCTCCGGCAATACCTTGCCGGAGTTTTTGTTTGACTCGATGCCAGAAAGGGTGTGATGTTCGATTTGAATGACAAAATTCGTCTGTACGGGTTCAACAATCTTACCAAGACTTTGTCCTTCAATATCTACGACGTATGCTATGCAAAGTCGGAAAAAGAAAAAAACGCATATATTGCGTACATCGATGAGCAGTACAATTCGGACCGTCTCACGCGCATACTCTGTGATGTCACGGAGATCATCGGGGCGAATGTGCTCAATATTTCCAAACAGGATTACGATCCCCGCGGAGCGAGTGTGAACATCCTGGTCACGGAAGAATCCATCGCATACGACCGGATCGATCCCTCCTGCAACCGGGGCGAGCCGGTCGGTTTCAGCAGCGGATGCCTCACGGGACCGGCCTCGGATCCCGGCGCATTGCTGGGACATCTCGATAAAAGCCACTTGACGGTGCACACCTATCCGGAATTCCATCCGGAACTGGACATCTCCACTTTTCGAGTGGATATCGACGTCGCGACCTGCGGCAAAGTGTCGCCTTTGTCTGCCTTGAATTACATGATCGCTTCGTTTGATTCGGACATCATCACGCTGGATTACCGTGTCCGCGGGTTCACACGCGACCTGCAGGGCAACAAATATTACATCGACCACGACATCACCTCTATCCAGAACTTTATCGACAAACAAACCCTGCGACGGTACGACGCGATCGACATGAATATCTATCAGTCCAATATTTTCCATACCAAAATGATGGTCAACGAGATCAACCTTTCGCACTACCTGTTTAATGTCGATCCATCTGAACTGCCACCTTCGGAACGCCTGTCCATCCGTGACCGGCTTTCCAGGGAAATGCTTGAAATATTCTACGGCACCAACATTTACTCCGAGGGGTCCCGCTGATGGCCGGCACGAACCGGGATCAGAACCGGGCTCCTTTGTACGAGATGCTGGTGCACCACAGGAAATCGCGCATCGTTCCGTTTGACGTTCCCGGACACAAACAGGGACGGGGCAATCCGGCGCTGCGTGCTTTTCTGGGAGATGCCTGTCTCTCTGTCGACGTGAACTCCAGCAAGCCGCTGGACAATCTCGCACATCCGTCGGGTGTCATCAAAGAAGCGGAAGAACTCGCGGCGGAGGCTTTTGGCGCAGATTACGCCTTTTTTATGGTCAACGGAACCACTTCCGCGGTCCAGGCCATGATCATGAACACCATTCGCGAAGGCGATACCCTGATTCTGCCGCGCAACGTCCACAAATCCAGCCTGAACTCACTTGTACTGACCGGCGGGATCCCCGCCTATGTGAATCCAGGCATTCACCCCGAACTGGGTATACCGCTCGGTATGGCTCTGGATGACGTCGTCCGTGCGATGGATGAGCACCCCGAAGCCAAGGCGGTGCTGGTCAACAATCCTACGTACTACGGTGTTTGTCCGGCCCTGCAGGAAATCATCCGGATCGCGCATGAACGCGGCATGCTGGTACTGGCTGACGAAGCGCACGGCACCCATCTGTATTTCGGCCCGGACCTTCCTCCTGCCGCCATGCGCTGCGGTGCGGACCTTGCGGCCGTAAGTGTCCACAAAACCGGCGGATCTCTCACACAGAGTTCCATCCTCCTGGCCAACAAGCCAAGTGTCAATCCGGACCGCCTCCGGACGACCATCAACCTGATCCAGACGACCAGCGCTTCCTATCTGCTGATGTCGTCGCTCGA
>CAZBKR010000294.1:0-1921 GCA_964492455.1 uncultured Oscillospiraceae bacterium | reverse complement strand
ACCCTCGACCTCCAGCGTGACAGGCTGGCATTCTAACCAACTGAACTACTGCGCCGTGTATATGGTGGGAGTTACAGGGCTCGAACCTGTGACCCCTTGCTTGTAAGGCAAGTGCTCTCCCAGCTGAGCTAAACTCCCTTTGAAAAGCCTGCCGTAACAAGCGGCAAGTAAGAATATACTGGATAAGGCACGGGTTGTCAACGAGCAAATCACCGCATTTTACCTGGGGTTTCAGTTTGCTGCTTCCTCCCGGTACATCACCCGGATCGGGTTTCGCGGGAAAGGTCAGCCCGGACTGTACGGCATAATCCCGAAAAACCGGCAGGCATTTTCCCAGGTGAGCTGTGCTGCCTCTTCGGGCGTACACTCCCAAAGCGCTGCGAGGTGCAATGCCACCTGGAGGACATAGGCAGGTTCATTGCGCTGGCCGCGGTAGGGAACCGGTGCCAGATAGGGACTGTCGGTCTCGATCAGGATACGTTCTCTGGGTATTTTCCGGATCACATCCGGTGCTTTTCGCGCATTCTTGAACGTAATCGGACCGTCGAAACCGAGATAAAAGCCCATAGCCACCAGTTCCTCCGCCGTCTCGACACTGCCGGAGAAGCAGTGGAACGCACCTGGAATCCCGCGGGATCCGCCCAGACCGGCGGTCTTGCCGGGAGCGATGCCAAAATCGCGCAATAGGGCCATACAGTCCGCCGGTGCCTCCCGCTCATGAATAACGACAGGAAACCCGGCGACTGACGCCAGGGCAAGTTGTCGCGTCATCACCTCTCGCTGACGCGGTCGCGGGGAGAAATCATAATGGTAGTCGAGCCCGATTTCACCGATTGCGACAATTCGATCGGCCTGCGGTCCCTGCAGAAGACGTTCGAGCGATCGTATGGTTTCATCATCTGCGGAATCCGCTTCGTGGGGATGTATACCGATCGTACACCAGATCGCGGGTGCGGACGGGTCGGCCTCTTCCCGGTATCGTCCAGCCAGTGCACAAGCCGCTTCGGAGGAGGGCAGATCGGACGAAGCCTCGATCAGGCGCTCCACCCCCGCCGCGCGCGCACGTGCCAGCACAGCCGGCCGGTCTGTTTCGAAACGAGCGTCCGTGAGATGTGCATGCGTGTCAAACAGGCGCAACCGCATAGGCTGCTCAGTTGACCGGACTGCCCGGCGCCAGATCGCCGTCGACCGTCGCAAGGCGCACACGTCCATCCGGATCCTCCGCAGCCAGCAGCATGCCGTGGGACATCACACCCCGGATTTTACGGGGTTTGAGATTGGCTACGAGGATGACACGCTTCCCGATGAGGTCCGCGGGATTGTAGTACTCGGCGATACCGGAAAGAACTGTGCGGGTTTCCGGGCCGAGATTGACCGTGGAACACAGCAGTTTATCGGAACCGGCCAATTTTTCACACGCTTCGATTTGACCGACCACCAGACGGATCCTGGCAAAATCGTCGATGGTGATCGCAGCCTCCTCTTTTTCCTGTGCAATGACCGATACAGGTGCGGGCACGGCGGGTTGCGCTTCCCTCTTCACAGCCGGCCCGGGCGTCGGTACCGGAACGGGGGACCCGGGATCTGCCGGGGGGAGTGCCGCCGCCATCGCTGTCAGTTCGATCTCCAGATCCAGCCGCGGGAACAGCGGTGCGGTCTTTTGCACCCCGGAGGAACGGTAGAGACCAAAGGAGGACGCTGAAGTCCATGTGGTCAGCTCGCCTTCCTGTACGCCGATCGATTCCAGAATACGTGGCGCTGTTCCCGGCATGGCGGGCTGAAGCAGAATCGCGACGATTCTGAGTCCTTCCGCCAGGTTGAACAGTACTTGTGCCAGGCGGGGGCGTGACGCTTCCTCCCGGGCAAGAATCCAGGGGGCGGTTTCATCGATGTATTTGTTGCTGCGGCTGACCGCCCGCCA
>CAZBKR010000293.1:0-1932 GCA_964492455.1 uncultured Oscillospiraceae bacterium | reverse complement strand
TGAAAAACCGTTCGTACACCGTGATGCCGAGCGCGTACACCGCGAAAAAGGCGAACAGTACCGGCTGCGACGCCGCAAGAAACGGGAAGGCCTCGAGCCACTCTGTGGGAGGTTGAGAAGGCAGCAACCGTCCGGCTCCGTACAGCAGCACGAAAAAGGCGATGCAGGGGAGCAGGAAGCGCCACAACCGGTGGTGGATTTTCCGGATGGGAACCGTCAGGAAGAACAAGGGCGGCAGCACCAGCGCGCGCCAGATCGCCCCGGCACCTCCCGCGAGGTGATACTGGCCGAAAAACACCACGGCGAGGCCGAGGTCAGCCAGCAGGAGGTTGCGAAGGATTTCCATGACAAGACTGCGGGAACGGGTCATGCGTTCGCCACCCCCCTCTTGATCACGGCACCGGAGTCCTCGAGATCGGGATCGAGCACCGCCGGCTGGCCGGCGAGGTGCGGCACAATCCACAGACAGCGCATCCCGCGTTCCCGGATCGTGCGAAAGCGGTCCTGGATTTCGGGATTGAACGCTGCGGACACCAGGATGTACAACGGGCCGTCGTCTGCCTCCGCGAGACAGGTGTCAAGCAAGTCGGTAAAGGCGGGCGCCTGGAGATGGAGGTCGATCCGGGCCAGGATCTCGTTGATCGCGACCAGATGGTCGCCGGAGGATCCCGAGGTCACGCGCAAGGTCTCCCGGGTGACGATATCCCGCCCGTTGGTGCGAAGCCCGACCGGCATGCCTTCCGTGTTGAGCCGGTCGGACAGGGTCGCGGCCACCCGGATCGCGTCCTCGATCAGGCGCTCCTCAGTCCACAAGGAGGGGTATTCGACGTTGACCAGCACCTCGACTGCCTGGGTCGAAGTGTAACCCGGGATGTTCACCATCAGGCTTTCAGAACGGGCCGAGGCTTTCCAGTTGATCATCTTGAGCGGATCCCGGAAACTGTATTCCCGGATGCCGCGAAACTCAAACGGGTCCTCGACCAGGTGTCGGCGGGTGATGATCTCGCCGAGAATCCGCTCGATCGGAATGTCGAGCTCCCGCTCGGACACCGGTTTGGGAAACACGTACAGGCTGGCCTCGCTGCGTACCTGGAGCGCGAGTTTGTTGGACGCCAGGAGGTCGGAACTGATCAGGTCGATGCTTTTGAATGTAAAATAGCCCCGCCGGCGGCAGTATAGATTGTGCCGGCGACGGATCTGCTGGAACGCCCCGATCGAAAACAGCTCTTCACGGTAACTGGAGTCCGAGACCGAAGTGAACGGGTCGTTCGGGAACACCAGGTCCCGGGACACATGAAATTTGAGCCCCAACCAGGGCAGGGGCAGGAATTTTCTGGACGAGATCTGCTCTTCCAGATCCACGCGGTCTCCTTCGTTGACCCGCGAGGCCGAAAAGGAAAGCTCCGCTGTGAGCCCGTGGTCCCAGTAACGCGCGTACAACGCGCGCTGCAGAGAAAACAGCGCTCCTGCGATGATCAGGATGACCAGAATCACCATGCCGGATTCACCGCTTTTCCCAATCCTCGACCGGAACCGGGATCTGGTCGACGATGGTTTCCAACAGCGCGGGTACGGAGGCGGATTTACGCCGGGAGGCGCCCGCGAGCAGGATGCGGTGGGCAAACACCGGCACCATGAGGGTACGGATGTCGTCCGGGGTGACAAATGCGCGGCCGCGCATGGCTGCCAGCACCTGAGAGACGTGCAGCATCGCGAGACTCCCGCGCGGAGATACCCCGAGCGAGACCGCTTCGTGTACCCGGGTCTGTTCGACGATCGCGAGCAGGTAATCCATCACCGCGTCGTGCACATAGACTTCGCGGCAGGCCGCGCCCGCCTCGATCACCGCATCGCCGGTACAGACCGGCTCCAGTTCTACCATCGGGTCGTCCCGGATGAACCGGCGCAGGATGTCCCGCCCCTCGTCGCGGT
>CAZBKR010000292.1:0-1952 GCA_964492455.1 uncultured Oscillospiraceae bacterium | reverse complement strand
GGGTGCCGTAATCGCCCAGATGGTTCATCCGGACGACCGGATATCCCAGATGTCCGTATATTCTCGCCAGGCTGTGGCCGAGGATGGTCGTAAACGCATGCCCGACATGGAACGGTTTGGCGATGTTGGGCGAGGAGTACTCGAGCAGGACGGTTTTGCCCTTGCCTTCTTCCGAGGTGCCCAACCGGTCTCCCGCGGCGAGCGTGGCACGGACGACGCCCGCGGTATACGCGCTCTGGCGCAGAAAGAAGTTGACATATCCCCCATCCGCACGCACGCGATCCAATGAAGCCGGCAACACGTCCGGACCGGATGCACGTTCCGCCAGATCCGCCGCGATGGCCTGCGGGGCTTTCCTGAGCGATCTAGCGAGTTTGAAACAGGGCAGTGCGTAATCGCCCATCCCGGCGGGCGGGATTTCAACCGCCGCCGACAGAACGTCTTCGTCAAGCCCGGTCAACCGGATCAGAAGCTCGACGATGTCTTTTTTTACGTCCATCAATAGATTTTCCCCTCTGCGAGCCCGGACGATATCTCGTCCGCCAGGTCATAGAGCCATCCGAACCGCTCCGCAATCCGCAGCGTAGTGAACTTGGGTCTCACTTCTTTTCCGAATGCGATCGCGTTGTAGGCTTCTCCGACCGAGTACCCGAGCTGGTCCGGCCGTACCGGCCCTCCGATCGAGAGGATGCGCTCCTTGAGCTCGGGCAGCAGGGTGGCAAAACGCGCGACATCCTGGTACCCGTATGCTTCCATCGAGCGCTCGATCTTCCGCTTCTGTTCCTCCCAGACCGCTCCCTGCGGGGGCTCGCTCTCGTTCATCGCGATCGCGCCGTCGGCCAGTGCGCCGTACACCCGCCGGACTTCCTTTTCCCAGACCGCGGCCCCCATCGTCGGACGCTGCGCCGGCATCCCGTTCGAGAACATCTGCAGATACATGTACATCGTGATCAGGGTACCGATCCCGACCTTGTCCCCGTGCAGGCTGCCATGTTTCCCTTTCTGGATGTCCGTGATCTCCAGCAGGTGGGAAATGTGGTGTTCGCCTCCGGAGGCGGGACGGGTGTTGCCCATGAGCTGCATCGCGATACCGGTCAGGGAGAGCGCTTCCATCAGGCGCCCGTAGGCGGCGGGCCGGCGGGCCGAAAGGTCGTCGGTCAAGGTGCGGCACTCTTCCAGGGCTTTGGCGATGATCAGGGCGATCAGGGGACAGTAGTCCTCTCCTTCAACATCATAGGCGATTTTCCAGTCCAGCAGCGCGACATATTTCGCCATGACGTCCCCGTACCCGGCCGCACTCATTTTTGGGGGGGCATCCATCAGGACACCGGTGTCCGCAAAGATGGCGCGAGGGGCGACTCCCGTGTAAGTGAATTTGAAGCCGTCTACGATAACCGGCGTACCCGTCGAGGCATACCCGTCGACCGAAGCGGCCGTGCCGACCGAAATAAACGGAATCCCGGTCCGGCGCGACGAGTAGCGGACGGTGTCGGTGATACAGCCGCTGCCGCAGGCAACCAGGAATCCAGGATTGTTGACCATAGCCAGCATGACACGGCCGATTGCAAACGAATCCGCGTGCAGGTCGTCGCGATGAAAAATGAAAGTCTCCGGATTGTAACGGGAAAGCCCAGAAAGAAGTTTATCTCCGCAGGCCGCATAGGTATTGTCGTCAAACACGACAAGCGGGCGCCCGGTTAGTCCCAGCGGCGCGATCCGATCAGAGATCGTAGACAGCAGGTCAGGTCCGATATCCAGAATCTGTGTATCCGCACAATGGGTTCGACCACAAGCGGGGCAGACAAACGTTTTGCCGAGCACTTCCCCGACGATGTCGTGTGTATCCATCTCCTGCCAGCGTTTCATGTCCGGTTGGTAAGCCATATGAGTCCCTTCTTTCTATTCACTTTTCACAGGCGTCGCCGTATCCCGGTGCCGCATCAACAAACATG
>CAZBKR010000291.1:0-1979 GCA_964492455.1 uncultured Oscillospiraceae bacterium | reverse complement strand
CCGCCGTCCTGTACCTATAAGCAAATCTTGCGGGAGGACGACCCATGGAGAGAGAAACTGACCGGCTGCTGGCCTATACCCGGGTGCCGGTTCCGGACGAATATGCGACGGACCTGGCCTGCAGCATCCACTTTGCGCTCATCGGACCGGAGGGCGAAACCACTTGCCTCAACCGGAACTACGGCATCCTGTTCGCGGAGGCGCGGATCTCGGCGGACAATACGATCGTCCCCGTCAGCGCTGTCAAACCGTACCTGTTCCGCACCGCGGAGGGGGGTGTCGGGGTAGCCGCGGTTCAAGTCCGGACGGACGGATCGGACGACGCCGCTCTCCACGGGACAATCCTGATCTGGGTGATAGAAGCCGACGGGATTTTTTCTCCTGCAATACATATCGACCTTCATGTGGATGCCGTGGTTTCTTCGGTCGGGATCGAATACGATACCACGTCAAAAACCTACCGGATCCGCTGGAGCGACCGGGAGGGACGGTTTTATCACAACTTCCTCCAGCGTCTGGACGCGCAGGCCTCGCCTGCCGCGCGGAGCGAACCATTCTCCCTTCCGGCGGCACCGTGTGACATCGAGGGTTCGGTTCCGGGTAACGCGCTGGCGATCACACCGGAGGAGTGGGAGCACCTTCACACCCGTTGGACCCAGGTCCGGCAGGTCGGGGTGCGGATGCCGGAGACGGTGGTTGCCGGGTGTGCGGCAGACGTCGAGCGCGTCCGGGCGGAACTATTGTATTCCGATGGATCGGCCGCCCAGCGGGACGTCGAGTGGGATCTGGCCGGACTACAATGGGAAACGCCGGGCACCCGCCGCGTCACGGGGCGCATCCGGACGGTGATGCAGGCGTTTCCCGTGCGGCCCGGGTTCGCGGATCCGGTCGTCCTGCTCCGCGAGGGGCGCTATTTCTTCATCGCGTCCAATGACAACACGGACACGCACGGGCTGTACGCATGCGCTTCAGATACGCTCGAGGGGCTGTTTGATCCAGGAAATCCGATGCGGGAGATCCTGCCGGTCGACGAGCGGCGCGGACTGATCCAGAACTTCTGGGCGCCGGAGTTTCACGAAATCGGCGGCAACCTCTATATCCTGTTCGCGGTCAGCGCTGTGGAGAACCGGGTTCCGCAGCCGCAGTGCCAGATGATGCGGCTCAAGCCCGGCGGGGATCTGCTGGATTCGGCTTCCTGGGAGGATCCCGTCCCTGTCCGCCGGGCAGACGGCAGTCCGCTCGGCACGTCTGGGATCACACTCGATATGACCTGTTTTGAAACACCGCGCGCGTCCTATCTGGTCTGGTCCGCGCGGGAGCATTTCACGACACCGCTCGATACCGGGTCGATGCTGTACATCGCGACGACCGACCCGGCGCGTCCTTGGATCCTGACGAGCGATCCGGTGCTGTTGTCCCGTCCCCTGTTCGGATGGGAAAACATCGAGCGGACCATCAACAACGAAGGACCTTATCCGTTGATCCGCGACGGAAAAGTCTGGCTGGCTTACTCCGCCGGTTCGGCGGGCGCGTACTCCTACGCGGTCGGGTGGCTGACCGCGGATCTCGGGGCCGATCTACTGGACATCCGCAACTGGCGCAAAGCCAGCGCGCCGGCGTTGTCGTATTTCTCCGTTCCCGGGATTTACGGGGCCGGGCACAACTCCTTTTTTGTCGATAAAAGCGGGGATACGATGCTGGTCTACCATGGCGGGGTGACGCGACAACGATACCTGCGCAGCACCGGGATCCGGCGGGTACACTTCGGACGGACGGGGATGCCGCTCCTGGACCTGGATGCGGAACGCGACCTGGACCCGGCACAACGGGACGTCTCAATGGAGGTGGAAGTCAGACCGGTACGGGGATAGGATCCGTCCGCCCCGATCTCGATGTGTGCGGTGCAAGCGTTGCACCGACGGCTGCTTCTGGTGCAAAATGGTTTCAACCCCCGGCCAGTATGGCGGGTGTGAATCTTT
>CAZBKR010000290.1:0-1998 GCA_964492455.1 uncultured Oscillospiraceae bacterium | reverse complement strand
CCTCCGCGGAAGCCGCCACGATTTTGGGAGTGTGGACCTCGACAAACCCCTGGCCCTGCAGAAAATCCCGGAAAGCGCGCACAATCTCCGCCTGGAGCCGGAAGATCGCCCTGGCTTTCGCGTGCCGCAACGTGACCGGGCGCAAGGACAGCTCGGTCTCCAGCGACAGCCCCGTCTTCCACTTGTTCACCGGAACCGGGACCGGTGCGGCCGGCCGGGAGAGCACCCGGACCGCGTCGAGTGCGATCTCCAGTCCGCCCGGGGCGCGCGGTTCCGTATGGACGGTCCCGTCCGCCTCGATACAGCATTCTTCCGCCAGCTCTTCCGGCACCATACCGGCGAGGGTGCACTGCACAATTCCCTCCGGAATGCGCAGCAGCACAAAGGAAAATCCGCCCATGTCGCGGATCGCGTGCACCGCGCCGTGTACCGTCACCCGTGTTCCGTCCGCGGCCGCGTCCCGCAGCGTCTGCATCCTGCCGGGCTGCGGCAGCACCATCCCTGTCGCCTGTTCGATTGTCATGGTAACCTCCCTGCCGGCGTTTTTGGGGCGTAAGTCCCGCCGCCGGTCCGATGTATCCGATCCCAACAAAAAACCGCGCCCGGCATCCTGTGCCGTACGCGGTTCCAATCAGTCCGGAAAACCCCTCTGGCACAGACGCTGGAAACAAAAGAGCGTCTGCGCAAAAAGGCGGTTACCTCATTGCAACAAACGCTCTCGATTATTATTGTTATTGCGGCGTGTCCTGTACATGACATTCCCTCCGCTGTGGATTGTGGGATATCTTACCACGCGCTCGGGTCAGGATGCAACCGTTTTGTCATCGGATTTCAGTCGGCCTTGACCGAGATGTTGCCCGAGGTCACCCGGATCGAGATCAGGGCGGAGCCTGCCCCCAGGGTATGGGTGACGGCGCTGTTGGTGACCGGCAGCGAGTCGATGTTGCCGCTGATCGTCCCTGCGGCGACTTCTACGCCGAGACTCGCGTCGGTGTTCTTTGGCAGCCGGAGCGAGACGTTCCCCGCGGTGAGTTCCGCGATGAGCGAGGCGGCCGGATCCAGCGCGGCCAGCGACAGATCCAGATTGCCGGACACCAGCGCGATCCGGCTGTCCCCCGAGAGGGAAACCCCGGTCATTGTGATGTTGCCGGCGTTGTTGACGATCGAGACGTTGCCCGAAACCCCGGTCAGCTCGGTGTTGCCGGCCGACTGGTAGACTTCGATGGCCTGGATGCCCGGCGGTACGACGAGATCGTACTCGAGTCCAACGTTGACGTCCGGATGGTTGGCTTCTTTCCAGCTCCAGAAATCCACCCGGTCGTCTGTTTTATAGACTTCCTTGATCCGCAGGGTCTCCCCTTCCGCGACGACCTGGTAGGTCGCGGCCGCCACGACGCTTTTGAGAAGCGAAGCTCCGTTCCCGGACGCCTTTTTCCGCAGGATGCCGCGGACATTCTCCCCGTCGCCGCCGCGGATGCGGATCGTACCGGCGTGATTCTCCACAATCAGCTTCGTATAGATGCCGGCCGGTGCGATGATGTCTTCGTCGTCCTCGTAGTTCGATACATTTCCGCCTGTCCAGGAACATCCCGCACCCGCAAGGGACAGCAGGAGGGATACCGCGAGCAGGAGTGCAAGCCGGGCGGCGGTCCGCCGGGGCATCGGTTGTATCTTTCTGTTTTGTGTCTTTTTCAAGATCTTCACCTCTGATCTGTTATCCATGTCTGCGCCAGAAATCCATGGCCTGGTTCCAGTCGGTCCGGCTGAGAAAATGGGTTCCGGCTCGCAGATGGTAGCCGATGCGGCCGTCGTGATACGCGAACCGTACCGGCCCGTCCGGCACCTGGTCCGTCACGCCCTCCGAAGGGCCGGCCAGACCGGGCTGCCCGAGCAGGCGGTAGACCGGATCGGCAGCCAGACATCCGAGAAATTCCGCATACGGGTCGGACCAGATGTCCAGCTCCGCCCCGCCGTGGCACAAAAGACGCGGCGCGATCA
>CAZBKR010000289.1:0-2007 GCA_964492455.1 uncultured Oscillospiraceae bacterium | reverse complement strand
CTCGCCGGTGTGTTCATACCGGACCAGGTCCATCGCAGCCCGGAATTTGCACAGATAGTATCCTCCCAGTTCCCTCCAGGCACGGATGTCCTCCAGGGTGCACAGCAGTTCGCCGTGCAGTCCGGAAGACGGGACACCTGTTTCGATCGATGTGATGCTGTTTGCGATTACGTCCAGATCCGACTCGATCGCGCGGAAGATGTCTTCCGGGGTTTCTCCGGTCACATCTCCACCGGAAAGCCGCAGGTCCACTGTTTCCCGGATACCCCGGGTTCCCACGCCGGGCATGGCCTGACAATCCATGAATTCACGGATGGTCTTGAACCCGGTTGTGGCGGAGAGCAGGCTCTCCGGATGCCACTGGTAGTCATAGTTGAGCCAGTGCAGCCGGTTCACGGCACACAGGATGCGGGTCCCGGCCTGCAGTGCGCGGTACACCGGTTCTCCCGCCGCCGCGCCATACCTCTCCCGGTGTTTTGCGATCCACAGGGACTCGTCCAGGTCCGGATTGTAGGACAGCCGGCCCAGGGTCTCAAACTGCATCCAGTGTTTCTGAAACGCATAATCCCATTCCACATGCTTGTGCGGGACGTGCTGCCATTCGCCAGCCCATATGTAGCCGTCCGCTCCCCAATAGAATCCGTGGACATAGGGTTTTTTCATGCCTTTGATATAGGTGGAAATGAATGCGGGATCCCCGCCGCGCAGGTTGTGGAAGTCGTCGTTGCGGACGGTATACAGTACGCGGGTTCCGGTCATGTCCATCCCGTCCCAGGGGTGCCAGAGCGCTTCAAATTGCGGCTCGGGGTGAGAATACATGTGGGCGTTCGAGTATTTCCAGCTGATGTACTTCTCTTCCGTGGGATACTTGTCGAGGAAGGTGCGCTTGGCGATGATGCCATTGCTCATGTTGGTCCGATGGATGAACGGAACGTAGACCCCGAGTTCCCGGATCGCCTCCAGATAGGTATCGGCCACCCATTCCTCACGTTCTTCCGGGGAACCGACCAACTCTTCACTGTTAGAGGTCCCGAGCCCCGTGAGGTCCGGGAAGGCCAGCAGCAAGGTTTTGATCGCCTCTCTGAAATACTCTTTAATGATCTCCTGATGCTGCCGGAGCGCGATCGAACGCGGATCGTGCGACTGGCGGCCGAGTTCGGCGGGAAGTCCCAGCCCCCTGGCGATTGCGGGAGAGATACGCAGATTCCAGGTGATCAGGTAGGTCCGGATCCCGAGGCTTTTGGCATATGCGAAAATGAACCGGAACACCTCTCCGAAACGCTCGATTTCCTGCGGGGAGAAAGGGGTCGCGTCGGGGAACCGGTCGAGGCGGACCATTCTTTCGAACGGGTTTTCCGACCAGAGCCCCAGGCAGTTGTATCGGTTTGCCGCGAGATTGTCGATAAAGGCCTTCCAGAACCTCACATCCAGGCACACCTCTTCGTTGCGTGTAAACGGATCCCCTTCCGCATAGGTTTGGTATGGCAGATTGAACTTGATGCCTCGCCAGGCGTGGAACGGTTTTTCGTCTTTATCCGTTATCGCGTCAGGACCGAACAACCGGACGGTTTCGGCGACATCGAGCAGCCCGTACATCGCACCGGACTCATCTGCTCCTTCGATGCGCACCGTCTGCCCGTCCCGACGGATGGAAAAACCCTCGGACGGGGCGTTGCGGTCCGTGGACAGTGAAATCAGGACACAAGGATCCTTCCCTGTAACATGTACTTGACGCGCCATGGTCTCAGAACAGTGGATCCCGCGGAGCCGGCAGGCTTCGCGAAGGGCGTTCACACCAAAACGGATGCGTGTGGAAGGGGAATGGATGTCGGGAATGGTCATGGTCCCCGGGATGCCGATCAACATGCGGGTCTCCTTTCGTCCGGTCGAAAACCGCCGGGATCTCTTCTATGATACCTGAAGCAACAAGCGCCCGGACAGAGCCGGGCACTTATGGGAAGAAGCACAAGAGGGCAGACTCATGGCCGGAGGATGACTTTCATCAAA
>CAZBKR010000288.1:0-2011 GCA_964492455.1 uncultured Oscillospiraceae bacterium | reverse complement strand
CCGACGCGTCTTACGCGGGACAGGGGATCGTCATGGCCTCACCGATCATGGGCAATTATGGTGTATTTGCGGAGCACGCGGAATCCTGGCGCCCCTGGGCCGAGGCGCTGGTCGTCCGCGATTTGACCCGCCTGGAAAATGACGCGCGCAAGGCCGGCGCGCTCGAACGCTATCTTCAGGATTACGGCATTCCCGGCATGACAGGTGTGGACACCCGCGGTCTGATCCTGCGTCTGCGTTCCTCCGGTACCATGAACGGATGGATCGCGGACGCAGAGGGATTTGACCGCCAGGAGGCGCTGACGCGTCTTGCCGCGCATACCAATATCCACCCGGTTGCCGACGCCGCGGGCGGACAGCGGTATAAGGTCGCGCTGGTCGATCTAGGTCTCAAGCGGGGGATCCTCCGGAGCCTGAACGCCTCCGGCTGTGATGTTACCGTGTACCCGTGGGACACCCCGGCCTCGGACATCCTGGCGGCAAAGCCCGACGGGGTGGTCCTGTCCAACGGTCCCGGCGATCCAAAGGACTGCGCGCCCGCACTCCCGCACATCCGCACACTGACGGAATCCGGCGTCCCGCTGTTTGCCATCTGTCTGGGGCACCAGCTGGTCGCGCTGGCGACCGGTGCCGACACCTATAAGCTCAAATTCGGCCACCGGGGATGCAACCACCCGGTTCGCGAACTGGCTACCGGTCGGGTCGCGATCACTTCTCAGAACCACGGGTATGCGGTGGATGCTGACAGCGTCGATCCCCGGATCGCGGTGGTCACACATGTGAATCTCAACGACGGGACAGTCGAAGGTCTGGCGTATCCGGACCGCCCGGTGTTTACCGTACAATATCACCCGGAAGGGAGTCCGGGACCCCGTGACTCCGCTTTCCTGTTTGACCGGTTCAACCGGATCATGGAAGAGGCTGGATGAACGGACGCGCGAGGAAGCACGAACCCGGCCGGTTGCGCGCCGGAGCGGCCGCAGCCGCGGGCAAAATGGTCTATACGCTGCTGCGTATGGCGGGACGGTCCGCCACCACATTGCCCGGACGGGTCGCGCTCGTACTGGATCCCTCGCTGCTTTCCCGTCTGGCCCGCCGGCACCGGATTCTGATGGTCACCGGCACCAACGGCAAAACCACCACCGCGCGCATGATGACAGGCATTTTGCGGCGGTGCGGACATACGGTCGTGGACAATCCCGCCGGAGCCAATATGAACTCCGGACTTATGACCGCGCTGCTGACCGGGCCGGGCGCACACCGGAAAACTCCGGCAGGAAGGGCGGATCTTTTTGCGGTGCTGGAGGTGGACGAAGCCGCGTTCGCAGCAGCTGCGGCGGATCTCGCACCGGAAGTCTGCATCGTCACCAATATCTTTCGTGACCAGCTCGACCGGTACGGGGAACGGGACGCGATGCGCGCCCTGATCGCCAGCGGTCTTGCCGGCGCCGTACAGACGAGGGGGGCAGCCGGGGGCTGTACCTTGGTGCTCTGCGCGGACGACCCGCTCTGTGAAAGTCTCGGGGATCCCCATCGGGATGACCCCCGCGTCCGGCTGGTCCGGACCGGAATGGACCTGGCCGATATGCAGCCGGGGGAGAGCGGCGGGGAGATCCCGGGCGAAACCGCACATTGCCCGACCTGCCAGACGCGTTACCGCTATCGTTCGGTCGCCTATGCCCATCTGGGAGACTATGTCTGTCCCGCGTGCGGGCGTGCCCGTCCCCGTCCGGAGGTCGTTTTCCGACTCTCCGATCCTTCTGCCGAACGGCCTGCGGTTTTCTCCCTGGCGGATGCGGGCGGCGGACCCGATCGGTCGGTCGAAACACCGATGTCCATCCCGGGCGTGCACAATCTGTACAACGCTGCCGGCGCGCTGGCAGCTGTGTCAGCCGCCGGCATCCCGTTTGAGAGGGCTTGTGCGTTGCTGGGTGAGGTGACGCCCGCTTTCGGACGTATGGAGCGGATGGTACTGGAGGGACGGACCGTCTGGATGATCCTCGTAAAAAAC
>CAZBKR010000287.1:0-2043 GCA_964492455.1 uncultured Oscillospiraceae bacterium | reverse complement strand
GATTGTCCAGAATGGTTTTACGGTCAAACCGGTACAACGGCCCGATGCCGGTCATATTGTCCCCGCATTTGGTCGCTAGGATGAATTCGCTCCGCCTGTGGGCGATGCCCTGACCGATAAAATACTCACTCATGGGGTACTCGGGAGAGGTATCGATGTAGTTGACACCTCTGTCCAGCGCCTCGTTCAGAATCCGCCCCGCGTGGGCTGTGTCCAATAACCGCAGCTCCATGGTTCCGAAACTGAGGCTCGATATCTCAAGACCGGTCCTGCCCAGTTTTCTGATCTCCATGTTTTGCCTCCCTCTCATGAGCGTGTGACTCTCCCTATTATACTCATCATGTTCGGATTCATGGCTCTCCCGGTTCATTCGGGGAGTCAGCTGCACTGCTCTGACAGACAAGCTTCCGGTATTCGAACCGGGTCAGGAGCAGCATACCAAGTGCGCCGGTCCAGGTGGTGATCACGATGCCCCACCAGACGCCAACCAGCCCGAACCCCATCGTACTGCCCAGAAAATTGAACAGCAGCAGCGGCATCGCCAGCTGCCGGTAGACCCCGATCCAGACGGCATAGCGGGGCTTTTTGAGACCTTGGAGGACGGACAGGGAAACGTTGATGAGGATATAGGCGTTGAATGCAATAAATTCGATTCGCAGGTAACGCGTCCCCTCGGCGATCACGCGCGGGTCGTCGTTGAACAGCCCGATGAGAAACGGAGCGAACGGATAGATTAGAACCATCCCGGCGGTCATAATAGCAAGACCGATCTTCATAGAGGTGAAAAAAGTCTCCCGGACACGGTCCAGTCGGCCGGCCCCATAGTTGTGACCCGTGAGTGTCAGCGTCGCTGCATTCAGTCCCAGTGCCGGCATCAGTGCCAATTGTTCCAGTCGCATCGCCGCGCCGTAACCGGCCGTACTCGCATCGCTTCCGAATCGGTAAATAAAAAGATTGATAACAAAGACTCCGACCGCAACCGTCAGCATGTTGAGCGCCGAGGGAATCCCCTGTGCCAGAATTTCGAGCTGACGGGTCAGTCGCAGTTGTTTCCAGGTCGCCCGAGTCAATCTCAGGTCCAGCAAACGCCGGACCTTGTATCCCAGATAGACATTCCCGACCATCTGCACGATGAGCGTTGCGAGGGCGACGCCTCGTGTTCCCAGTTTCGGCAGCCCCAGCCAGCCGAAGAGCAGCAGGGGGTCCAACACCAGGTTCAGCAAGAATCCGACAATCAAAAAATTGCGGTATGGCTTGGTCCAGCCTCTTGCACTGAGAAACGCGTTCAAGGTCGAGTTCAAACCGAAAAAAACCGTACCGGCATAGATGGTGCGCACATATCGGGTCCCGGCGGCGAGCGCTTCCCCTTTCGCGCCGAGCATTTCCAGCAAATAGGGAGAAAACAAAAATCCTACGACAGACAGGAGCGAGCTGACCGCCAAGGTCAGGAAAAGTCCATTGACGGTGTATTGCTCGACCTGTGCGTTGTCTTCCCGCCCGAGTGCGTTCGACAGCAGAGCCGCCACACCGGTCCCGATGCCGGAGACGAACGCAGTCAGAATAAAAAACACGGAAAACGACACCGACATGCCGGCCAGCGCTTGTGTTCCCAGCTTGCCCGCAAAGAACGTGTCCGTCACATTGAACATCGTGTTGAAAAACATACCGATGCTCATGGGGATCGCCATCCGGAGCAGATGTTTTCGGATGGGTCCGCGGGTCAGTGATGCATCCATGTTAACAGAGGTCCTCCGTGCCACTCCAGATGGTTCCGGTCCCATGACTCAGGATACCACGTGACGGATTGGCAGCCCGCAACGATGGTTACACAGCGGTCAGTTTGGTTTCATCGCAAGGAACAGCAAGGCACCTGCGTTCTTTGGCGCAACGAAAGGACGGAGGTTTCCGGGGCTTTCGCCAGACACCTCCGTCCCATGTGTCTGCTGACTTCTATACGTCAGATGCAACCGTACGCCGCCGCGCGCACGCGCAGGTGGTGATACTCCTCCATGTTGGGCATGGTTTGATGCATGTAAACGATCG
>CAZBKR010000286.1:0-2082 GCA_964492455.1 uncultured Oscillospiraceae bacterium | reverse complement strand
GGCTCAAGCGGGAGTACCAATTATTGCCGGATCCCCTGGTGGCATGGGCCGGATTGCTGGATCGTCCGGAGGGAGCGGCAGCTCTGGAAACCCTCTGGACGGGCTACATGAGAACCGCCTGTGCCCACGGGCTTCCTTTTCTCGCGACCACGCCGACCCGTCGCGCCAACCGGGAACGCATGCTTGCGGCCGGGCGCGATGTCACATGGATCCAGGAACATGTCGATTTTCTGCGCGGTGTTCGAGCCCGGTTTGCGGGTGATCTTGAGATGTATGCCGGTGGGTTGCTCGGCTGCCGGGGAGACGCTTATACCGGAGCGGGCGCCTTGCCCGAAGAAGAGGCCCGGATTTTCCATGCCTGGCAGGTGGAGTCGTTCCGGTCTGCCGGTGCGGATTTTTTGTTTGCCGGCATCATGCCGACTTTGCCGGAGGCTGCGGGGATGGCCCGAGCTATGTCGAACAGCGGATTACCCTATATCATCAGCTTTACTGTGGAACGAAACGGGCGACTGATCGACGGGACGCCGATCGCGGACGCCATCGATTACATTGACGGAAGAACCGAAAACAACCCGGCCTGCTACATGGCCAACTGTGTGCATCCGACCCTTTTGCGCGAAGCGCTTTTACAGCCATGGAACAGTACCGAGCAGGTTCGCACGCGTTTTCAAGGGATCCAGGCCAATACGTCGCCCTTGCCGTTTGCGGCGTTGGACGGTGCCGCAGAGCTGCTATGTTCTGACCCGGCGGACTTTGCCGAAGAGATGGTCCGGCTGAGAGAGGTCGCCGATATCCGGATTTTTGGCGGCTGTTGCGGTACCGACAACCGTCATATGGAGCAAGTAGCGCGGCGTTTGGAAACAACTGCGCCTCGCAGAGAGGGTGTATCGAAGGAGAACGACGATGAAGACCTACCGGACCAGTGAGCTTGCCCGGCTGGCGGGTGTCCATCCCAATACGGTGCGCCTGTATGAACAGATGGGATGGATCACGCCACCCCTGCGTCGGACGAATGGGTACCGGATCTTCACGGAACGACACCAAATTCAAATGGAGCTGGTGCGACTTGCCTTGCGTGCCGAGGTGCTCCAAAACGGACTGCGAAAACAAGCCGTCACAATTGTGAGACTCTGTGCCGCTTCCGACCTGGATCAGGCGGCAACGGCTGCACATGTCTACGAAACCATGATCGAACGCGAAATGGAGCGCGCGCGGGATGCGGTATCCTCTGTGGAGTCCGTGTTGGCTTTTATAAGTACTGATTTATCAGGAATACCCGGATCTGAGTGTACGGCAAACGGTCGACGGGAAGCGGCGGATCGGCTGGACATTTCGGTGGATACACTACGGAACTGGGAACGAAATGGACTGCTCGCAGACGGCCGGGTACGCTATGGGGCGCGGCTGTATAACGCGTCGGATCTTTCTCGGCTCAACATCATCCGCACACTCCGGAGCGCGAATTATTCGCTGGCGTCCATCCGGCGACTGTTGACTCAGCTCGACTATCACGGTGCGGTACCTGTCGCAAAGATTCTGAACACACCTGCAAAAAGCGAAGACATCATTTCGGTGTGTGACCGATTGCTCGTATCCCTGGAAACCACACTCCGGGACGCCAGAAGGATGCAATCGCTTTTGGAAACCATGCGGACTACACCCAAAACCCTCCAGTAAAACACCAACCCCTGTTTCTTCGGTAACATCACGGTTGCTAAAAGAAACGGAGGATTGAAGATGAAGGACTGGAAAAGAAGGACCATCGCCTTTCTGGCAAGCCAGGGGGTTACGCTGTTTGGTTCCTCGCTGGTTCAATTTGCGATGGTTTGGCATGTGACACTCCAAACCTCGTCCGGTGCATGGGTATCCGCATTGACCGTCTGTTCGTTTGCCCCGCAGTTTGTCATTTCGTTCTTTTCCGGTGCCTGGGCAGACCGGTATTCGCGCAAGCGGCTCATCATCCTTGCCGATGCGATCATCGCCGTGGCGACCTTGTCATTGGCTTTGCTGATGCCTCGGATCGGGATAGACACCGCTCTCTACGGGGCATTGCTGGCCGTGTCGGTGATCCGGTCGCTGGGA
>CAZBKR010000285.1:0-2087 GCA_964492455.1 uncultured Oscillospiraceae bacterium | reverse complement strand
GTTCTCGCTTGATCTGCCGCCCGGCCTCGATGCCGCTCATACCCGGCATCCGGATGTCCATCAGGACCACCTCCGGGAGCAGCTGCCCGCAAAACTCGACCGCGTCCCGGCCATTCCGGGCGATACCGGTGACGTGGATGCCCTCCAGTCCCTCGATGTTTCGCTGGAGAGCGGCGGCCGCCTCGTATTCGTCGTCGACAATCAGTACGCGGATCATGCCGGCGCACCTCCCTCTTCCGGGCGCTCCTGTGTTCTGCGGGTCGGCACAATGACTTTGACGACAAAACCGCCGTCATCCGGGGAGCCGTATTCCAGTGTGCCGCCCAGCGCGTTGGCGCGGGATCGCATGTTCGTCAGGCCATTGCCGCGGACGAGCTCTTTGCACCCGGCGCCGTCGTCGGATACGTAAAGGCGCAGATCGTCCGGGTTTTGTTTGAGTACGACCTGGATGTTCTCAGGTCTGCCGTGCTCGACCGCGTTGTGCAGGGCTTCCTGGCAGATGTAAAACAGATGCTCCGGGTGGCGGATCCCGTCAGGTCTGGTGTCTGCCGGGACCAGATTGTCAAAGGTGATGTGGACGCCCTGGTGTCGGGTTCTGGCGATCAGATTTTCCAGCGCGAGGGTCAGGCCGTGTTCGGTGACTTCGACCGGGGAAAGTTCGTCCACGATGCGCCGGAGGTCCAGGATCGCGCTGTTCGCCCGCTCGTATGACGTCTGCAGAGATTGGCGGATCTCCGGATTGTCCGGAGGGAGGCGAAGTGCGTATTCCAGGTTGGATCCGATGATGTTGAGGCTGTTGCCCAGGCTGTCGTGGAGGTCGCCCGACACGCGCTGCCGTTCGGTCTGCAGCGTCTGGTCCCGGAGCGCTGTGATGTCATGGAAAGTGAGCAGTCTCCCCACTTCCTGTTTTTCGTTGTCCACCAGCGGATCAATCACACAGGAAAACGTGCGGTCCTGCTCTCCGGTTCGTACCTGGAAAACGACCGGGTGGTCAGGATTGTGGCCTATAAAGGCCTGACGGAACCGCTCGACGGCTTCCTCCCCGACGACCTCTCCCGGTATGCGGGAGCGGATGTCCATCACAGTCCGGCACCCATCCAGATCGACGAGCGGAGCGAACAAACTGCGGAAAGCATGATTGTAGTCGACTATATTGCCGTCCGGATCGAGGATCAGGATGGCCTCGGTGAAACTGGCGAGCAACTCCCGCGCGACATGGGGCATGCGGTCAAGCAGTTTATGCCGGTACGCAAGCAGCGCAATCACCGCGATAAAAAAGGAAAGGCTGATCGGGGTGAGGTCAAACACCGGCGGGTGAATCAACCGCATATTGACAAGGATACTGAGCAGGATCGGCACCAGTGCGGAGAGTGCCAGCAGCACATTTTCCCGGGTGTTGCGGCGGGTCCGCCAGGTTCTAGCCAGCAGCAGACCGGCGCACAGGATCCCCACCAGATACGTTGCAAAGGTGTTGGCGATAAACAAAGGTCCCCATTGGGCAACCTGTAAGTTTCCATCCATTCTTTGAATAATTAAGGGAGAAGCAGGTGCGATCAACGTATAGAGAGTGAGGAGCACCGATGGCAGAAGGACCCCTATGCGTGCACGCCTGGAACGGAGAAGCCGGAGATCCAGATACTCGAACGTGAACAGCAGCCAGAGAGGCGCCAGAAAATAGAGCACGACGAGGATCCTGCGGACGATGACCGGATAGGCCGGTGTGCCCCGCGCCAGGTTTTCGATAATTGCACACAAAAGCCATGCCATGACGGTCGCCTGCAGAGCGGTCAGCAAGGTGAGGGTCGATGATTTTTTGGATCGGATCCAGACGGACGTGATGACGAGCATACCCGCCATTAGCTGGATGGTGTAAATGATAATTCCGACCTGCTGCTCAACCGGCATCGGACACCCCCGGCGGGAATGGTTCTGTTTTCCATCATTGTATCGCAGAAATATGTAGATGTGGAAGTGATCGCTGTCAGCATGCGTATGAGTGATTGAATAAACCGGCACTAAATTGTATTTCCATTCATGATGTTTGTCACTTGTCGGGTACGATCACAATCCGCACAATGGAACTGTTG
>CAZBKR010000284.1:0-2090 GCA_964492455.1 uncultured Oscillospiraceae bacterium | reverse complement strand
GTCGGTGTCCCTTGACGGCAGGAGGTAGCCAAATCGACTCTATGAATAAAGACCGCATCTCACTGATCCGTAACTTTTCCATCATCGCTCATATCGACCACGGAAAATCCACACTGGCGGACCGGCTGATCGAGAAGACCGGTGTGTTGACCGCACGTGAAATGCAGAGTCAGGTGCTCGACAACATGGACATCGAGCGTGAACGGGGGATCACCATCAAAGCACAGGCGGTCCGGATGCATTACCAGGCGTCCGACGGCGAGATCTACACCCTGAACCTGATCGACACCCCGGGGCATGTGGATTTCAACTACGAGGTGTCCCGCAGTCTTGCGGCATGTGACGGCGCAGTGCTGGTCGTGGATGCCGCTCAGGGCATCGAAGCGCAGACCCTCGCCAACGTGTATCTTGCGATGGACGCGGATCTGGAGATCCTTCCGGTCATCAACAAGATCGATCTGCCTTCCGCACAGCCGGAGGTGGTGATCAGGGAGATCGAAGATGTGCTGGGAATCGACTGCACGGACATCCCGCTGATCTCTGCCAAAAGCGGTACACATATCGAATCTGTACTGGAGCAGATCGTTAAGCGGTTGCCTCCTCCCGGAGGAGACGAGCATGCTCCGCTGCAGGCGCTCATTTTCGATTCCAAGTACGATACCTACAAAGGGGTGATCGTGCATGTCCGCATCATGCAGGGGAAGGTTCGCACCGGCGACCGCATCCTCATGATGAACACAGGCAAGGACTTTATCGTCAATGAACTCGGATTTTTCCGTCCCGGGGCCCTGAGCCCCTGTGAGGAGCTCCTCGCGGGAGACGTGGGATACATCGTATCCAGTATTAAAAATGTCCGGGACACCGGAGTCGGCGATACCGTGACGCTGTTTGACCGCCCCGCAGCCCAGGCACTCCCGGGATACAAAAAGGTGCGCCAGATGGTGTACTGCGGAATGTATCCGACCGACGGTGCCCGATACCCGGACTTGCGCGACGCGCTTGAAAAACTCCAGCTCAACGATGCGGCCTTGTCCTTTGAAGCGGAGACATCGGTAGCGCTTGGGTTTGGGTTCCGGTGCGGCTTTCTCGGACTGCTCCATTACGAAATCGTGCAGGAACGTCTGGAAAGGGAATATTCCCTGGACCTCATATCGACCGCGCCCTCTGTTGTCTACCGGATCACGACCAACGACGGGAATTCCACATGGCTGCACAATCCGACCAGCATGCCGGACCCGACCGAGATCAGCTCGATGGAAGAGCCGATCGTAAAGGCGAATATCATGACGCCCAAGGAATACGTGGGCAATATCATGGAACTTTGCCAGGACCGGCGCGGGGTGTACGGGAATATGGAATACCTGGACGCCAACCGGGTGGTACTTCATTACCGGATGCCCTTGAACGAGATCATCTACGACTTCTTTGACGCTCTCAAATCCCGTACGCGCGGATACGCTTCGCTGGACTACGAGATGGCGGGATACGAAGAGTCCGATCTGGTCAAGCTGGACATCCTGCTCAACGGGGAAGCCGTGGATGCATTGACCTTTATCGTCCACCGGGAAAAGGCCTATGCACGCGCCCGCTCCATGGTGGAAAAACTCAAGGAGAACATCCCCCGGCACCAGTTTGAAATCCCGATCCAGGCAACCATCGGGGGGCGCATCATCGCCCGGGAAACCGTACGCGCTTTCCGCAAAGACGTGCTGGCAAAGTGCTACGGCGGCGATATCACGCGCAAAAAGAAGCTGCTGGAGAAGCAGAAGGAAGGTAAGAAAAAAATGAGACAGGTCGGGAGTGTGGAGCTTCCGCAGGAGGCGTTTATGAGCGTGCTCCGTCTGGACGAGTAGGGGAGTGGCCTGTATGATCGCAGCAGTGGAGATCAATCAGCTGATCGGAGCGCTGATCGCCGTCACCGGCGCGATGTTGATCCTGGGCGTGTCATCGATGGTGGCCAAACATCTTGGAAAGTATATCGATGACAGGCGGCAGGCGAAAAAGGGAGTGCAGAATCCGGATATCACAGAAGAACAACCGGAATCCGAACAGAATAAGGATAGTGGCGATTCATCGAATGAGTTAAAATA
>CAZBKR010000283.1:0-2100 GCA_964492455.1 uncultured Oscillospiraceae bacterium | reverse complement strand
AATAACACGGGCGCTGCCCGCGATAGTAAAGCTGACCAACGGAGGGGCATATGAGGAAATTCACAGCGGCTGAACTCGCCAGAACCATTGACCATTCGGTTCTTCGGCCGGATTCGACGACCTACGATGTGCGGGCGGGATGTACGCTTGCGCTGGAGTCCGGTGTGGCTACCTTGTGTGTCCGCTCGTCTGATGTCACACTTGCGGCGACCCTGCTCAAAGGGAGCGAAGTCAATGTCGCCTCCGTGATCGGGTTTCCGCACGGCACGGCGTCCGTTGCCTCCAAAGAGGCGGAAATCCGCCGTGCGATTCTCGACGGTGCCAAGGAAGTGGATGTCGTCATGAACTATTCCCGCCTGTTGTCGGAGGATCTGGACTATCTGTCGACAGAGATTCGGGCACTGGTGGCGCGAACCCGCAATTACGGCGTGCTGATCAAAGTCATATTTGAGAACCATTACCTCGACACCGCAGCCAAGCGTGCGGCTTGCCGCATTTGTGTCGCAGAGCAAGTCGATTTTGTAAAAACCTCCAGTGGATTCGCCCCCTCGGGCGCCAAGGCGGAGGACCTGCATCTGATGCATTCCCTTTGTGCTCCCCACGTCCGGGTCAAAGCTTCCGGCGGTATCCGCACACTCGACGGCGCACTCGCCGCACTGTCTCTGGGCGCCAGCCGGATCGGAACGTCCTCCACGCAGGAGATCCTGGCGGAGGCCGCGGACCGGGAAGCCAAAGGCACACTGGCCCTGATGACCCCCGAGGAGGCACTCGCCGGTAATTTTCTGGCGTAACCGCCGCGCGGGGCCGGGCTGGACACCGCAAGGAGGGCCGGGTACGGCATGTTACCGCGACAGATCAAAGAGGAACGGGAAGACAGAATTCTGTTTGCACATGCGGCACGCAGTGCCGGAGGATTGGGCCGCCAGGTGCCCGAGACGCCCTGCGAGCTGAGAACCGACTATGAGAGGGATACCGGCAGGATTCTGTATTCCCTGGATTTCCGCCGTCTCCGGCACAAAACCCAGGTGTTTTTCAATCCTCAGAACGACCACATCTGTACCCGCATGGAGCATGTGCTGTATGTGAAGTACATCTCCTGCACGATCGCAAGCGCATTGGAACTCAATACCGATCTGGTCGAAGCGATCTCGCTGGCGCACGATCTGGGGCACGCCCCGTTCGGTCATTCCGGAGAGCGTCAGCTGTCGAAACTGTACGGGAAGTATGAACCCGGCGCGGTGTTCCGCCACGAGCTGCACAGCCTGCGGGTGATCGACCGGCTGGCAGCGCGTCCCGGACACGTAGGTCCGGGAGGGATCAATCTGACATACGAAGTACGTGACGGCGTGGTCACCCATTGCGGCGAGCGATACGACGAACGGGTGCTGATCCCCCGGCACGACACAACCCCTGCGGATCTGGAACGGTTCGGAGCAGCGGGTGACCGCATGCCTTCGACACTGGAGGGGTGCGTCGTCCGGATGGCGGATAAGATCGCCTATGTCGGCCGGGACATCGAGGATGCAGCCCGTGCGGGCATCATGGAAATGGGGGATGTCCCGCGTGCGATACGCTCCACGCTGGGGGATACCAACGGCGAGATCATCAACACGCTGGTACGTGACATCATCCTGAACAGCCGCGGGCAGGACCGGGTCGTTATGAGCGACGAGATCGGGCAGGCGCTGGAAAATCTGCTGCAGGAAAATGTGCGCCAGATTTACCAGTCTGAAAAGATCAGGCGATATGAAGCCATGGCTGACATGACGTTGGCAGGGGTGTATGAAGGGCTCTTTGAGGCCGCGCGCGATCTGGAGCGTCTGGCGGTTGCACAAGACGAAATTCTCAGGGCGTTCCATTCGTACCTGACGATGAGAGGGTACGGGCCGGAGGTATCGATCGCCCGGCGGGTGACCGATTATGTGGCCGGGATGAGCGATAACTTTGCGACCCGATGCTATGAAAGGTTATACTGGGTCTAGCGGCTTTATGGACATCCTGGCGGGATTGTCTTCTTGACCGCAGATCGTTCGACGGGAGATAAAGACGCGTGAACGGCAGTTTTTTTGCGATGATGCAACGGATGCGCTACATCAACCG
>CAZBKR010000282.1:0-2104 GCA_964492455.1 uncultured Oscillospiraceae bacterium | reverse complement strand
CCCGCGCCCGCAACCGGCGGTTTGTCCTGATCTCCCGGAGCGATTCCACGATGCGCGGGCATTATCCGCTGGAGACCGACACGCTGCGCCGGGTGCTCGAAGCCGAGACCGGACATGCGGTCGACGGCGAGATTTTGTGCCCGTTTTTCCTGGAGGGAGGGCGGCTGACTGCCGACGGGGTGCACTATGTGGTCGAGCAGGGCCGGATGGTCCCCGCGGGCGAGACCGAATTCGCCCGGGACCGGACCTTTGGATACCGCAGCTCGGACCTCCGCGCCTGGATCGAGGAAAAGACCGGGGGAGCCTGCCCCGCCGCCCAGGTCGGATTGTTGCCGCTCGAGCAGCTCCGTGCGCTGGATGTGGAAGGGTTGACCCGTACGCTTGCGTCCGCCCATGGATTCGGGAAGGTGGTCGTGGACGCGATGGAATATGCGGATGTCGAAGTCGCCGCGGTCGCGATCTTGCGTGCGATGCGGGCCGGCCGGACGTTTTTGTTCCGAACCGCAGCCGCGCTCCCGCGGGTACTCGGCGGGGTGGCCCCGCGCGCGCTGCTGTCCCGGGAAGAACTGCTGGGCACATCTCCCGATCCGGCGGAGGAGAGCCCCGCGCCCGGCGGATTGTTTGTGGTCGGATCCCATGTGGCCAAAACCACCGCTCAGTTGAACCGCCTGCTGGACGACGAACGGATCCTCCCCCTGGAGTTTGAAGTCGCGGAAGCCGCCGCCGGCCGGGGCGATGTGCTGGCCGACCGGCTTGCCGCGGAAGTCTCCGAACGGATCGCGGCGGGAGAGACCGTTGCGGTCTATACCAGCCGCCGTCTGCTGACGGCTGGGACCGGATTTTCGGAGGACGATCTGGCACTTTCCGTAGGGGTGTCCCGCGCGCTGGTGCGGATGGTGGCCGGGCTTGCGGTCCGTCCGCGGTTTCTGGTGGCCAAGGGCGGGATCACCTCGAGCGACATCGGGGTGCGGGCGCTGGGCGTCCGCCGGGCCACGGTGCTCGGTCAGGCGCTCCCCGGCGTGCCGGTCTGGCGGCTCGGTCCGGAAAGCCGCTTTCCCGGGATGGCGTATGTGGTGTTCCCGGGCAATGTCGGCGACGAAGACGCGCTCTGGACGTTGTGGAACCGGCTGTCCGGCTCCTGATGGATGGAGTTCACTATGGCCGGATGGTATGCTGTGGATGTGACGATCAATAGAACGCTCACGTGAGAATCGAGGAGCCATGAGATGGACGACAACAGTTACCGCATCGACCCCGGACTGCTCCCGGAAGGGCTTCCCGATGTGCTGGGACCCGCCGCGGGGCATCCCTCTGCCTGGCCGGCCCGCCGTGCCCAGATCCTCGAGATGCTCTCCCGGGAGGTATACGGGTACGCCCCGCCCCCACCCGAAGGCCTGACTGCCGAGGTGGTTTCCCGGGACGACACCGCTTACGCCGGCAAAGCGGTCCACACGACCTACTCGCTTTCGTTCGACACCCCGGGCGGACGGTTTGCCTTCCCGTTCCATCTCATGGTGCCGCCTGTCGACCGGCCGCCTCTTTTTATCCATATCTCGTTCCGTCCGGATCTGCCGGACCGCTACTGTCCGGTCGAGGAAATCCTCGATCGGGGATTTGCGCTGGCTTCGTTCTGTTACCAGGATGTCGCGCCCGACGCGGACGACGGGTTTGCGGGCGGTCTGGCGGGATGCTATGACATGGCCAATCGCAAGCCGGACGGGTGGGGCAAGATCGCGCTGTGGGCCTGGGCGGCCAGCCGCGTGCTGGACGCGCTTCAGGGGTTGTCCGGATTCGATCCCGGCCGCGTAGGGGTCATCGGGCATTCCCGGCTGGGCAAAGCCGCGCTCTGGTGTGCCGCGCAGGATGAACGCTTCTCGATGGTCTACACCAACGAATCAGGGTGCTCCGGCACCGCGCTGACCCGGGGCAAGCGAGGCGAGCACATCCACCACATCATGGACGCGTTCGGGTACTGGTTTTGCGACAATTACCGGCGGCATGCCGGACGGGAAGACGAAATGCCCTTTGACCAGCACTGGCTGCTGGCCCTGATCGCGCCGCGTCTTTTGTGCCACGGCGGGGCGGAGCTGGACATCTGGTCCGA
>CAZBKR010000281.1:1267-2109 GCA_964492455.1 uncultured Oscillospiraceae bacterium | reverse complement strand
TCGGTCAGACGGGTGTCCGGACCGATCCGGCAGTCCTCGCCGATGACCGTTTCCCCTTCGAGATGGGAACCGGACAGAACCTCGGAGTCCAGCCCGATCCGGACGGTTGCGTCGATCCAGGTGCTGTCGGGATCCTGGATCGTGACGCCTGCGCGCATATGGCGCTCGCAGATCCTGTGGTTCATGATCCGGGCGGCCTGTGCCAGCTGGACGCGGTCGTTGATGCCGACGGTCTCTTCAAAGGGGGCTTTGTAGGCGCCGACACGGTGTCCGTCTCCGATCAGGATGCTGATCGTGTCGGTCAGATAGTATTCGTTCTGAGCGTTCTGGCTGCCGATCCGGCCGAGTGCGGACAGCAGCAGCGGGGTGTTGAACACATACATCCCGGAATTGATCTCGCGGATCTTGCGTTCCTGGGGCGTCGCGTCACGGTGTTCGACGATCGCCTGGATGTTGCCATCCGGATCCCGGACCACGCGGCCCAGACCGGTCGGGTCCTCCGCGTCCGCGGTGATCACGATGGCGGCATACCCGTCGCTTTCGTACAGGTCGACCGCCGCACGCAGTGTCGCGTCCGTGATCAGCGGAGCATCGCCCACCAGCACCAGTGTGCAGCCGCCCCGGCTTTCCAGGAAAGGCGCGGCCTGCATGACCGCGTGTCCGGTTCCGAGCTGCTGCTCCTGGATCACAAACGCGACATCTTCACCCAGTGCCGCGCGCACCTGATCCTGCATGTGGCCGACGACATAAACCTGTTCCCGGGCGCCGATGCTGTTCAGCGCTTCCCGCACCCAGCAGACCACCGGACGACCCGCGACGCGGTGAACCAGTTTTGATTTTTT
>CAZBKR010000281.1:0-1257 GCA_964492455.1 uncultured Oscillospiraceae bacterium | reverse complement strand
AAGGACGATGGCACAGATATCCATGTGGTGGGTTCCTCCCTTTGCCAGGCAGAAACGACCGGCACCAAGGCCGGTCGGGACCGCCGGGCGCTGCGGTCAGCGCTGCGGAACGACTTCCATCCAGTAGCCGTCCGGATCTTCGATGAAATAGAGGCCCATCTCTTTGTTCTCAAAACAGATCACGCCCATCTCACTGTGTTTTGCGTAAGCGGCATCAAAATCGTCCGCGACAAAGCAGATGTGGCTTTCGTTGTCGCCCAGTTCATACGGGGTCTCTTTATCCGCCAGCCAGGTGAGTTCCAGCCGGTACTTGCCGATTTCGTCCGTTAGAAACACGATCGAAAAGCGGCCCTTTTCGTCGTTGTGCCGGCGCACCACATGCAGACCGAGCGCTTCTTCATAGAAGCGGACGCTTTTGTCGAGATCGAATACGTTGATGTTGGAGTGATCGATACGGAATTTCATGGAGGTCCCTCACTTTCAGGTTTCGTGTGATCGGTTGCCGGTTGCAAACAGGTGGTGCTGCCCGGGTTCGGACAGCCGGAGCACTTCGGTGGATTGAATCTCTGATTCATTCAGTTCACGAGCCAGGCGGTCGGGCAACGTAGTGTCTCCGCACAGATGCATCGGTGCGAGCAGCACGGGCGCCAGGCGGACCGTCATCAGCCGGGCTCCGCGGGTGGCGTGTTCGCCCAGCCGGGAATCGACCGGGAACATCGCGAGATCCAGCCCGCGCGGGGAGAGTCCGTCCATTGCGTCGCACACATTGCGCAGCTCCCGCCGGAACGCGAGCTCGTAAGATGCCAGTTCTTCGGGTGTGCTTTCGTCCGCCCAGTACCAATCGTTGAGGTCTCCCGCGTGGAACACCAGTTGTCCGTCCACACAAAGGAGAAAAGAAACCCCCATATCGGTGGAGCCGAAGGTCCGGATCCACTCGATGCCGGGCAGAAAGCGCGCCGCGTCCTCCGCTCCGAGCCACTCGACCGGATCCAGTTTTTGATACGGGCGCACCGTGGTAAAGCGCTGCCGCTGCGGGTCGATCCGCCGGCGCACGGCCGGGGAATCGCACGAGTCGTCGACGATGTAGCAGGCCGTCGGAATCTTGTATTCCAGCCAGCCCGGGTTCCAGTGATCACTGTGGGCATGGGACGAGAAAAAGACCACGGGCTTGCCGAGGCCGATGACGCGCTCCATGACGGCAGCGGGGTCGAGATAAAGGTCGAAAACCAGCACGCACTCCGCACATTCCAGCGCGAA
>CAZBKR010000280.1:0-2114 GCA_964492455.1 uncultured Oscillospiraceae bacterium | reverse complement strand
CGACTGGTTGATCGCTATGACTTTGTCCAGATGCTCCGTGCCTTCGATTTCTTTGTAATTCCCCTGACGTCTCCTGGCCCCGTTGAGCGCGACTTCCAGTTTTTTCAAGATGATCCCGTTGACCAGTGAACTTTTCCCCGAGCCGGACACTCCCGTAATGCAGGTGATCACCCCCAGCGGAATCTGCACATCGATGCCTTTGAGATTGTTTTCCCTCGCGCCGCGAATTGTCAGATATTTCCCGTTGGGCGTCCTTCTGGCAGATGGCACTTCAATTCTGCGAACCCCTTTGAGGTACTGCCCGGTGATGGAGTTTTCGTTCCCGATGATCTCCTGGACGGTCCCCGCTGCTACAACTTCGCCCCCGAGTTCACCGGCACCGGGACCCATATCCACGACAAAATCCGCTTCCCGGATGGTTTCCTCGTCGTGTTCGACCACAAGAACCGTATTCCCCAGATCCCGCAGATTCTTCAACGTGCCGAGCAGTCGCGCGTTGTCCCTCTGGTGCAATCCGATACTGGGTTCGTCCAGAATATACAGTACGCCCATAAGCCCGGATCCAATTTGAGTGGCCAACCGGATCCGTTGCGCTTCTCCCCCGGACAACGTGGCGGAAGCCCGTGACAGAGTCATATAATCCAGTCCGACATCGATCAGAAAGCGCAGCCTGGCGTCCAGTTCCTTGATGATACGCTCAGCGATCTCCGATTCCCGTTTCGAGAATCTCACGTTGTCCAGAAATTCCTTCTCTTTCCGGATCGGAAGACAAGTGAGTTCATAGATGTTTTTGCGTCCGATCGTGACCGCAAGACTTTCCGGTTTGAGCCGGGCTCCCTGACAGGACGGACACACCCGGACCGACATGAATTGTTCGTAATATTCCTTCATGTCGTCCGATCCGGTCTCCGCGTAACGGCGCTCGAGACTAGGTACTACACCCTCGTAACTGCTTCGGTAGGTACCTCCGTGGGAAAAACGACTGTTGGAGGTATCCAGGGTGAGTACTTCGCCACCGTTCCCCATCAGGAACATTTTCTGTATTTTCTTCGGGAGATCCCGGAACGGGGTATCCAGCGAAAATCCGTACCGGTCCGACATTGCCTCCGCATAAGCGCGTGCCCAGCTGGTCCGGTCGTCGAAGTTCCATCCTCCCACCCGGATGGCTCCTTCGTTGAGAGAGAGGGAATCATCCTGTACGATCATGTCCGGGTCAATGTGCATCATGCTTCCAAGGCCTGCACATTCCGGGCAGGCACCGAAAGGGTTGTTGAAGGAAAACATACGGGGAGCGATCTCACCCAGGCTGATTCCGCAGTCCGGACAGGAGAAGCGCTGGGAAAAGAGATTCTCTTCTTCGGTGTATCCCTGATCCGCCGGAATAGACAGGTGCGCCAACAGCAATCCGTCCGATAAACTCATGGCAGTCTCCACCGAGTCCGTCAATCTTCCTCGAATGTCAGGGCGGACTATGAGCCGGTCGATCACCACTTCGACCGAATGTTTGTGATTCTTCTCCAGCGTGATCTCGTCCTCCAGCTCGTACATGGAGCCGTCCACCCGGACACGCACATAACCGCCTTTACGCAGGTCTTCGAACATCTTGCTGAACTCGCCCTTGCGGCCGCGTACCACCGGAGACAACAGTACAAGCCGGCTCCCCGCCGGAGACTGCAGGATGTGGTCCACAATCTGATCCACGGTTTGGCGCTCGATCCGCTTGCCGCACGAAGGGCAATGCGGTACACCGACACGTGCGTACAGCAACCGCAGATAGTCGTATATTTCAGTGACGGTGCCGACTGTTGAGCGGGGATTCCGGCTGGTGGTCTTCTGGTCGATCGATATCGCCGGAGACAGACCTTCGATCGCATCCACGTCCGGTTTTTCCATCTGACCGAGAAACTGACGCGCATAGGACGAAAGGGACTCCACGTATCTGCGCTGCCCTTCCGCATAGATGGTATCGAATGCCAAAGAGGATTTACCAGACCCCGAAAGCCCTGTCAGAACCACGAACCGGTCGCGCGGGATGGTCAGGTCGATGTTCTTCAGATTATGTTCCCGGGCTCCCCGGATGTGAATATCTTGCGCCATGACTCTCTCCTGTTTTT
>CAZBKR010000279.1:0-2118 GCA_964492455.1 uncultured Oscillospiraceae bacterium | reverse complement strand
GGGAAAATCACGCCTGGCAGCTGGCCCATCGTTTCACCACTTCGGAAGAAATCGCAAAAGTGCTACCTCTGACGCCCGAAACCCAGGCCGACATCGACCAGGTGGGTGCGTGTTACCGTTATGCGGTCTCTCCCTATTATCTCTCCCTGATCGATCCGGACCGTTCCGACTGTCCGATCCGCCGACAGGCGCTTCCCGACCCCGCTGAGCTGTTGCCGTTCGGGGAAGCCGACCCGATGGATGAGGTCGGCAGCAGTCCGGAAACGGGCGTTACACGCCGATATCCCGACCGGCTGATCATCAAGGTCACCAATCAATGCGGCATGTACTGCCGGTTTTGCCAGCGGCGGCGCCTGATCGGGGAGCACGACCGGCACACCACACCGGCGGTGATCGACCGGGCGATCGCATATGTGGCGGACCATCCGGAGATCCGCGACGTACTCCTGACCGGCGGGGACGCCTTTATGCTGTCGGATGCGCGACTGGAATCCCTGCTCTCCCGTTTGCGTGCCATCCCGCATGTCGAAATCCTGCGGCTCGGTACCCGCACGCCGGTCACACTTCCGCAGCGGGTGACGCCTGCGCTCGCCGGGATGCTCGCACGCTTTCATCCGCTGTACGTCAATACCCACTTCAACTCACCAGCGGAAATCACACCCGAATCAAAACGGGCCTGCGGGCTGCTCGCGGACGCCGGGATTCCGCTCGGGAACCAGATGGTGCTGCTCCGTGGGGTCAATGACGACCGGTTTGTGGTCAGGAAGCTCGGCCAACAGCTGCTCAGGCTGCGGGTCAAACCCTACTACATCTTTCACCCGAAGCAGGTGATCGGCACCTCTCATTTCTGGGTCCGGCTCGAAGAGGGGCTGGAGATCATGGACTCGCTGCGGGGGTTTACGTCCGGCCTGGCAATCCCGACGTATATTGTCAACGGATCGGGAGGTCTCGGCAAAACACCGCTGCTGCCCAATTACCTGCTGTACATCGGCCGGGACAAAGCGGTGTTCCGCAACTGGGAAGGCCGGATCTTCGAAATCGAAAACCACGCCTGACCGACGGTGACGCCGGCAGGCCGTTTTCCTTATACCGCGGATTTGAACCAGCGGAGCCGCAGTGCGTTGGTCACCACCGACACCGAACTGAGTGCCATCGCCGCTCCCGCGAATACCGGATTCAGCAGCGGCCCCCCCAGCGCATAGACCAGACCGGCTGCAAACGGGATCCCCAGGACATTGTAGAAAAAGGCCCAGAACAGATTCTGGCGGATGTTGCGGATGGTCGCGCGGGATAGCGCGATGGCGGTCGCTACCTGGCGCAGGTCGCCCCGCATCAGCACCACGTCTGCGGATTCGACCGCGATGTCCGTGCCCGTCCCGATCGCCATGCCGACATCGGCCTGCGCGAGCGCAGGCGCGTCGTTGATGCCGTCTCCAACCATCGCAACCCGGCGGACCCCGTCCTGGAGGTTGCGGACAGCCGCGGCTTTGTCCTGCGGCAGCACGTCCGCCATCACGTGGGTGATGCCGGTTTCGCGGGCGATCGCTTCCGCGGTACCGCGATTGTCTCCGGTCACCATGACGGTTTCGATTCCCATGCCCGTGAGGGTCTCAACCGCTTCGCGACTGGTCGGCTTGACCGTGTCAGCCGCACCCATCAGGCCTGCGAGACGTCCGTCCAACGCTATGTACAGAAGTGTTTTCCCCTGGTTTGAGAGCGAACGGGATGCCTCTGATGCCGCAGAGACATCTACACCCTGTTCCTGCATCAGCCCAAGGTTGCCCGCCAGGACGTCACTGCTCCCGATACGCGCCACGATGCCGCGGCCGGGTACCGCGCGGAACGACTCCGGCTCCTGTATTTCCAGTCCAAGTCGCTCCGCGGCTTCGACCACTGCGCGCGCGACCGGATGTTCGGATCCCCGTTCCGCGGCGGCGGCCATCCGGAGAAGATCCTCCTGTGTTTCAGCGGCATACAGGACCGTGTCCGTGAGTGCCGGGCGTCCTTCTGTCAGGGTCCCGGTCTTGTCCATAATCACAGTATGGACCGCATGGGTGGTTTCCAGTGCTTCGCCGCTCTTGACGAGAATCCCCAGTTCCGCCCCTTTGCCGGTTCCGA
>CAZBKR010000278.1:0-2147 GCA_964492455.1 uncultured Oscillospiraceae bacterium | reverse complement strand
CCTCCGGGTTTGAGGATACCAGAAACCCTGTGTCCGGTCATTGTACTGCACCCTGAAATATGGGTCATAACCCGGCATCCGGTATGCAGTACCCGACCTGTACACAGGGTTTCCTGATGGTATCCCGCCTGAGTCAGTTACCCGGAACCATCCGTTCAGGCCTGCGGGACAGGCTGAGCGGGGTCTTCGGTTCCGATCGGGGTTTCCGGTTCCGCCTGTTTCTTGCGGATCACAATCTCTCCGTCCGCGACGTCCACCAGCGCAGTGTCGCCGGAGGCCACGATACCGTCCAGCATGGCTTCCGAGAAACGGTCTTCCACATGGGACTGGATCACGCGGCGGAGCGGACGCGCACCGTACTGCGGGTCGTACCCCTTGTCCGCGAGCAGGTCGGACGCGGCATCGGTCACCTCGAGTGTGATTCCGAGATCCATAACCCGTTTGCGCAAAGACCCGAGCATCAGCCCGACGATCTTCTTCATCGCGTCGCGGTCGAGCATCCGGAAAAAGATGATCTCGTCGACGCGGTTGATGAACTCCGGATTGAAGGTCTTGCGCATCTCTTCGGTCACGACGTCGCGCGCTTCGTTGTAGGTTTTACCCCCGTAGAGGCGCTCGTCCGACGCCTCGTCTCCCGAGCCGTTCGACAGTCCGAGATCAAATCCGATCCGTCGGCCGGCCGCGGTCGTCAGCATGCGTGCTCCGATGTTGGAAGTCATGATGATGATCGTGTTGCGGAAGTCGACCGTGCGGCCCTGGCCGTCAGTGAGCCGTCCGTCCTCCAGAATCTGCAGCAGCGCGTTAAACACGTCGGGATGCGCTTTTTCAATCTCATCGAACAGCACCACCGCATAAGGCCGGCGGCGAACCTTCTCAGTGAGCTGACCACCCTCGTCGTATCCGACGTAACCCGGCGGGGAACCGATCAGTTTACTGACATCAAATTTCTCCATGTACTCCGACATGTCGATGCGGATCATCGCATTCTCGTCCCCGAACATCACCTCGGCGAGCGCTTTGGCCAGTTCGGTCTTGCCGACACCGGTGGTCCCGAGGAAGATAAAGGAGCCGGTCGGGCGTTTGGGATCCTTGAGTCCGAGCCGGCCGCGCCGGATTGCCTTGGATACCGCGGTGACCGCCTGGTTCTGGCCGACAACCCGCTTGTGCAGCTCGTCCTCGAGCACCCGGAGTTTTTCCGCGTCGGTCTCGTTGATCTTGCGAACCGGGATGCCGGTCCAGCTCGCGACGATGTTCCCGATGTCGTCCGGGGTGAGCTGGTTGGACTTGTGGTCGCGGTCGTGGGTCCAGGTGTCCCGGATCTTCTGGATCCCAGCCTGCAGCTCTTCCTCCTCTTTGCGGAGGACCGCCGCACGCTCGAAATCCTCTTTTTCGACCGCTTCCTTTTTGCGGGTCTGGATTTCGGTGACCTGCGCTTCCATCCCCTTGATCTCTTCCGGTTCGACCGCGGCCGCGAGCCGGAGCTTGGAGGCCGCCTCGTCGATCAGGTCGATCGCTTTGTCCGGCAGGAACCGGTCTGTGATGAAACGGCTCGAGAGCTTTACTGCCGCCTCGATCGCCTCGTCGGTGATCTGGACGTTGTGATGTGCCTCGTACTTGTCCCGGAGACCCTTGAGGATCAGGATCGCATCCTCCTGTGAAGGCTCTCCGATCGTGACCGGCTGCAGCCTGCGCTCCAGCGCGGAATCCTTGGAGATGTGTTTGCGGTATTCGTCGATGGTGGTCGCCCCGATGATCCGGAGCTCCCCGCGCGCCAGCAGGGGCTTGAGGATATTGGCGGCGTCCATCGCACCTTCCGCGTTGCCCGCGCCGATGATGTTGTGCAGCTCGTCGATGAACAGGATCACGTTCTCGGCTGCAACCGCCTCGTCCAGCGCTTTTTTGATGCGCTCCTCGAAATCGCCGCGGTATTTGGATCCCGCGACCATCGAGGTCATGTCGATCGATACGATCCGCTTGTCGCGAAGCAGCTCGGGCATCTCGCCCGAAGCGACTTTCTGGGCCAGCCCTTCCGCGATCGCGGTTTTGCCGACCCCGGGCTCGCCGATCAGACAGGGGTTGTTTTTGGTCCGGCGGCAGAGGATCTGGATCACGCGGTTGATCTCTTCTTCCCGTCCGATGATCGGGTC
>CAZBKR010000277.1:0-2154 GCA_964492455.1 uncultured Oscillospiraceae bacterium | reverse complement strand
TGGGGAGGAAAGGGGAGCTGCAAGTCCCGTCCGCCAAGATCGTAAAGCAAGAGATTGGAGGCATACAGCGACATGGGGTCATCCAGTTCGATCTCGCCTTGCCGTGTACCTCCGCGGGGGATGCAGACCAGATCACCCGGTCCGCAGGGATATCGCACCCCGTTGACCGTATAGGTTCCATGCCCACGGAACACATACGTCAAATCGATAAATCCGATGGTGGAGGCGGGCATGTTCCAGCTCGGCGTGCAGTGTCTGCAGATGAAATACCGCAGATCCGGGACAAATTCGTCGTACAACATCGAGCGGCCTCCTGTGCGTATCGAACTAGAATCTGTCGATCAAACATCCGATGCTTGTGGTGGTTTGATTATATCTCGCCGGTGAGAAGTCTGAAATATGGGAACGCAGGAGAGGTGTATCTATACCTTATAAGTAGGTTTACAAGTGAACAGTCTAGAATATATACATTAAACCTTGCATCTCTCCATGTGCGGAATGAAATGGGAACCGTAAGATGACGATAGACCCAATCAAAGGAGAGGAGACACAAGGTATGTACAAGGCAAAAACCCGTGTTGGACTGCTGCTGGTCATCTGCCTTCTGGTAGGCCTCGTCGCCGGATGCGGTCCCACCGGCACCACGACCGTTCCGACCACGACTCCCCAGGGCACAACCACCGTTCCCACCACCACGCCCGGCACCACCCCGGCAGGGAACCCCAACCTGAACCCGCCCGGACAGTTGCCGGTCTGTAAAGAGCAGGAGACCATCCGCATTGTCATCTCTCAGAGTCCCCACGTCCAATCCTACGCATATGGCGAGAACAAACTCACCACTTTGCTGCAGGACCGGACCAACGTAGCGGTCGAGCACATCCTGTATCCGGAGGCGGATGCGCAGACCAAACTGAACATCGAACTGTCGACGGGCGGGGATCTGGGTGACCTGATCCTGATCCAGATGGATCGCGCGATGCTGGCCACCTACGGTGGACAGGGCGTTCTGCTGCCGCTCAATGACATGATCGACCAGTACGGCTACCTGATGAAGCAGCTGCTGGACACCGACCCGAGCGCACTGGCAAAAATCACCGCACCGGACGGCAATATCTACGCGCTTCCTTCGGGCGGTCTCAACAGCATCATCCCCAACGCCTACGCGATGCGCCACTGGATCCACACCGGATTCCTCGAGAAATATGAATCCGCCACCGGCAAGGGCATGCCCACCACCACCGACGAATATTACGAGTACCTCAAGTGGTGCGTCGAGAATGATCCGAACGGCAATGGACAAGCGGACGAAGTCGGCTGGACCGGTTCTGAGAAGACCGCGGTCTGGTATGCCCGCCCGACCTGCTTCCTGATGAACGCCTTTACCCTGACCAACCAGGACGGCTACTACCAGAAGGACGGTAAAATCGGCTGCGCGATGATCGAAGACGGTTATCGTGAAGGACTCAAGTACCTGAACAGGCTGATGGAAGAAGGCCTGATGGACGAGAACTACCCGTCCAACGATGAGAATGCCATCAAGACGCTGGTCGCGCTGGAGGACGGCGAAACCGTCGCTTCGATCACCTGCGGCGGCATGCACAATGCCGCGACCGACCATTCGGTCCGGTTCAAGTATGAGATCGTCGCACCGCTCAAAGGCCCCGACGGATTCCAGAACGCATTCTACGATCACTATTCCACCGGCGTCCAGCCCGGCAAGGCGACCATCCCCGCTTCCACCGATAAAGCGGATGTCGTCATGCTGTGGATGGACAGCAACTACGACCCGATGGTCAAACTCAGTGACCGCTACGGTGAAAAAGATGTTGACTGGATCGTCCCGCCCGCTGGTACCAAAGCGATCGACGGCGGACCGGCGACACACAAGGATATCACATCCCAGTGGAACGTCCCGACCTACTCTCACTGGTTCACCGCCGGCCCCGGCATGTGGGCACAGTACAGCGGCGCGACCTGCGCACCGCAGCCCGAGACAGACAAAAACGGCAATAGAATCTACGATCTGGAGTACTTTCTGTACGAAGCCGCGCGTCTGTACGAGAACTATGTGATCCCGTGTTCGGTTCCCAACTTCTTCTTTGACCAGGAGACCGCGACCAAGTGCAACGAGTGGAAGACCAACATCAACGACTA
>CAZBKR010000276.1:0-2177 GCA_964492455.1 uncultured Oscillospiraceae bacterium | reverse complement strand
TGTCGGGTGACACCTCCGTCGTGCGGCGGATCCATCGATTTGTCACTCGTTTGAGAGCGTACCACTCTGGAACGAGTGTTGTCAAACAATTGTTCGCTTCTGCCGGTACGACAAAACCGGCAGGAAGAGAGGTTCGCCTTAGTCCCTTTTCGGCATCGTTCCAGGCTTGCCGTGAAACGACATCTCATCCGGGTCGGGGAGGAAATGGGTGCCGTTTTCGAGCGCGGCGATGGCGGCCATGTCTTCCGCATCCAGCGAGAAGTCGAAGATGCTTCCGTTTTCGATGATCCTGTTTTCATGGACGGATTTCGGGATCACGATCACTTTGCGGTCGAGCTGCCAGCGGAGGATGACCTGGGCCGCGGTTTTGCTGTGCTTGCGCGCGATCGGCTCAAGCTTCGGGGCGATGGTGGAAAGATGCCCGTTGAGCAGCGGAGAGTAGGCCTCCATCTGGATCCCGTGTTCCTGGCAGTAGGCGAGCATCTCGTTTTGCGGGAACAGCGGGTGGCACTCGACCTGATTGACCATTGGAGCCACACCGGTCTCCGCGACCAGACGCTCGAGATGATGTTTCTTGAAGTTGCAGACGCCGATGGCGCGTACCCGCTTCTCTTCGTACAGCCTCACCAGCGCTTTCCAGGAATCGACATACTTGTCGATCATCGGGACCGGCCAGTGAATCAGATAGAGGTCAATGACTTCGGTCCCGAGGAGTTTGCAGGACTGTTCGTATTCACGCAGACCGCTGTCGTACCCCTGGTCCCCGTTCCAGAGCTTGGTGGTGAGAAAGATCTGGTCGCGCGGTACCGGCGAGGTCGCGAGTGCTTTTCCTACCATGTCTTCGTTCTGGTAGGCACGGGCGGTGTCGACGGAACGGTAGCCCGCCCGGACAGCAGCGTGAACGGCCTGTACGAGTGTATCCTCGTCCTTTACCTGCCAGACGCCCAGCCCGAACCACGGCATTTCGACGCCGTTGCGCAAGGTGGTGCATTGGTCGATACGATTGATCATGTTGGGAACCTCCTGCGGTCAATATGGATTTTGGCACCTGTCTATTATAGCGCACCGGACGCGTGTGAACTTGTCCGGATTCGAGATGTCCGGGGAGGAGTCCGCATGGCAGGTCAGAATGCAGTATGACGAGGTGTCTCTCACCCTCCCAGGCGGGTCAGGAGTTCCCCCAGCGTCCTTATCTCCAGCCCGGGTACGTCCGGACCTGCCACACTGTCAGCGGGACGCGGCAACCCCGAAGGATTGAACCAGCATGTCTTCAGTCCGGCGGCGGCGGCACCTGCGATGTCCGCCTCCCACAGATCCCCGATCATCAGGACTTTCGCGGGATCGGAACAACCGCACAGATCCATCGCAGCGGTAAAAAAAGCACGGTCGGGTTTCTGTTTTCCGATGGTTTCGGAAGCCGCCACATATGGGAAAAAGGCCGACAATCCAGCGACCTCGAGTTTCGACAGCGCGGTCCGGTAGACCCCGTTGGTCGCGATGAGCATCGGTATGTGCCCGTGGAGGAAGCGCACCAGGTCCAAAGCTCCCTCGTGGAGCACGGTGTTGCGTGCGAGCAACGTCTGGTATGCGGCATCGATCTTGCGTGCCTCTTCGGTGCCTCCTGCGAGAGGATGTCCCGCCTCGGCAAAAAAGTGTTCGAACCGCCTCGTCAGAAGTATTTCCCTGGAGATTTCTCCACGGCCGTAGGCATCCCAGTGTTCTTTGTTGATCTCGCCGTAACGGTGCGCGTTTTCTTCGCTGGGATCGACTCCTTGTGCGGAGAGGATCGTCAGAATGCTCCGGTGCTCAGCTATATGAAAATCGATCAGAGTGCCGTCCAGGTCGAAAAAGATCGCATCCAGTTGTTTGAGGGATTGCACTTTGAGGGATTGCACGTTGGAGATCTCCTTTTCGTAAAGAGAGCGGGATAACAGGATGTCCACTGCCTGGAGGGATTATACCTTTTTTTGAAACCGGCGGCATCGTGTGCCGTCTCAGCATCGAGAAAACCAGTCCGGCAACTTGACGTGGGGCGCGTCCTGCTTCACAATTCAGTCATGTACATCAACAGGGGTCTTTCATGCAGGAGGTTTCAGGCTGATGGACCAGGGTGAAAGAATTTATGCGGTGATATGCCCGCCGTACAGGGAGGTTCTGTACAAAAGCATCAGCGGGGG
>CAZBKR010000275.1:0-2211 GCA_964492455.1 uncultured Oscillospiraceae bacterium | reverse complement strand
ACAGCGACACCGTGCCTGAGACCTGTGTTACCGGCATCCTTTTCTGCGTCTGTACACTCCCCCTTGAGACATTTGAGTACGGTCAGGACCGGCGGGTTGGTGTCGCCGGGCTTTCTGACCGGGATGTCCGGGTCGTAGCGGATCTGGTACCAGCGGCCGGACTGCGAATAGGAAATATGCGCCTCCACATCCGGTTGATTCATGATTCCCCATGCCAGTACCAGATCCATCGGGGAGACCTGGGATGCCGTGTCGGACGTATACGGCTGTTTCCCCTTGACCGCGGCGGTGACCTTGTAGTCCGCAAGGAGCCGGATGTGAACCGTCCCCTCCCTGCCTTCATACAGGATGACCTCCGGCGCCGCGTGGTCTTTTTGAACGGGTGCAGGAAGCTCCGCAGGACCTGCATACGGATTGTGCAAAATGAAATAGGCCACCAGGACGGCGATCCCGACGGCCACAAAGAGCAGCCACTTGTCGCGCAACACACGAAGGAAGGCCCGCATCATCCCCGCTGATCCTTTCCCTTTCCGTCCGGATCCGCCCCGCCTCCGGTGCGATCTGTTCTCATCGTCAGGGATATCCGTTTACGGGCCGCGTCAACCGAGAGAACCGTGACCTGCACCACATCACCGACCTGTACTACTTCGGATGGATGGCGAACATACCGATCTCCTAACTCGGACATGTGCACCAGTCCGTCTTCATTCGCACGGTTCCGGTCAATCTCATACCAGGCCTCAGATCCGTCAGTTCCATGACGTCCGATCGTAAAACCGGAGGCGGAAGCGCATCCCGCACATCCCGGCCAGGCTGTAAAAGTTCGGCCACCATGTCATGAAGGGTCGGCTCTCCAACGTTACAGGCCGCTGCCGCTTTTGCAGTGTCCAGGCGGCGCAGTCGCTCCGCTGCTTCTCCGCGGTCAGGTCCGGTCAAATCGTCCATAGCAAGTCCGCAATAATCCAGCAACCGGGCCACCGCGGAATAAGATTCGGGATGTACCGCGGTGTTGTCCAATAGGTTGCGCGCACCCGGAATCCGTAAAAAACCTGCAGCCTGTTCGTAAGTTTTCGGTCCCAATCCGGGAATGTCTCTTAGTTGAGAACGCCTCGCAAATCCTCCGTTCTCATTCCGGTAAGCCACTATCCCCGCAGCGACCGAAGCGCCCAGTCCGGATATGTGGCGCAGCAGTTCCGGAGAGGCGGTGTTCAAATCCGCCCCCACCTGATTCACGCAGTCTTTCACCACCGTTTCGAGCGTGCCGCCCAGCCGATCGGCCGGCAAATCGTGCTGGTACTGCCCGACACCGATCGATCGCGGATCGATCTTGACTAATTCCGCCAGCGGATCCTGGAGTCTCCGGGCAATGGACACCGCGCTGCGAAGTGATACATCCAGCTGCGGAAACTCTGCTGCTGCGATGGGCGAAGCGGAATAAACAGAAGCACCCGACTCGCTAACGACTGCGTACCCGGGCTGTCCGCCGTTTTCCTTCACCATGGCCGCAACAAAGCGTTCGGTTTCCCGGGAAGCAGTACCGTTTCCGATCGAGATCGCGTCTACGCAGTGTTTTCGGATCAAATCGAGCAGGCGCGATTTCGCTTCTTCTGTCCGATTCTGGGGAGGGGTGGGATACACCACCGCTGTGTCGAGCAGTTTTCCGGTCGGATCGACGACCGCGACTTTACAACCGGTGCGATAGGCCGGATCAAGACCGAGCACGGTTTTCCCCTTGAGAGGAGGCTGCAGCAGCAACGGACGCAGATTGATCGCAAACACAGACACAGCCTGTTCCGAAGCACGTGTTGTCAGTTCGGACCGAATTTCCCTTTCGAGAGAAGGCCGGATCAAGCGCTTCCACGCATCCTCCGCGGCTTCACGCACACAGACCGATGAAACCGACCCTGGCCGCACGAAATGCGCAATCAGCAGTGCTGAAGCCTTCTCGTCGTCCAACTCGATTCGGACACGCAATGCCTCTTCCCGCTCTCCACGATTGAAGGCCAGGATGCGGTGGGAGGGCAAACTGGAAACCGGTTCGGAACGATCCCGGTAGTTCTCATAGACCGGATCCTCTTTTTTGCCGGGTTGTGTACGCAAAAGACCTTCCCGCCAAAAGAGCGACCGCAACCGTTTGCGCATCGCGGCATCCGCCGCGATGTCTTCCGCCAGGATGTCTCTGGCACCCGCGACCGCGTCTTCCCAGTCAGC
>CAZBKR010000274.1:0-2212 GCA_964492455.1 uncultured Oscillospiraceae bacterium | reverse complement strand
TTCCGACCTGCTTTTGCGATCACTGCATGGCGCGCGCCCGGGCGGAGGGCATCAACGGGGAACGCGCCCGCGAGGGGTTCCAGAAGCTCTACGAATACAATCTTGGCCTGCGGAACGGGACAGAAAACCCAATCGACGGCGCGTTTCCCACCTTCCTTCGGATCCTGCTCCGCTATCCGGAAATTCTGGCATGGGAGCAGATGGCGCACGACTCCAAGGAAGATCTGGCCAGGCGTCTGTATGGCGCGGTCAAGATCATCCGGCCGGACGCCCGCTTCGGCATCCACGTCGACCATCAGCAGAGTACCTGGGACCTGTTCCAGCGCGCGGAGATCGATTATGGTGAGCTCGCCCGGTATTGCGACTTTGTCAAACCGATCGCATACCACGATATCGCGGCGCCGCGGATCAAAAACTGGTATCTGGCCCGGGCGCAAAAAACCCTGCTTCGTGACACCTCGATGGGATTGCTGGCAGAGGCGTTCTACGATTTGATGGGATATGACAAAACGCGTGAACCCGGGCTGGAGGAGATGGACACCCGCGGTTTCTCCGAAGACTATGTCTATCGCCTGACGCGTCGCATCGTCGACGGAGTGGGGGGGCAGGTGCCGGTTTATCCGGGGATCGGATTCGACGTGCCCTATGGCGACGACCATTTCGGAGGCGATCCGGAAACCGTCTACCGGTCCGTATTGCAGGCATTTGAAGCCGGCGCGTCCGGGATCATGCTTTCGCGTGAATACGCGGAAATGCGGGTCGTGAACATGCGCGCGGTCGGCCGCGCACTCCGCGAACTGGGCTGAGAGCCGCGGATGCGTCTTGTGGAAAGCCCTCACCCCTTTGCGATTGCCACGATTGTTTTCTGGTCGCTGGCGTATGTACTGACCCGATTGGCACTCCGCCATTTTTCGGCACTGTCGCTCGGATTCCTGCGGTATGCAATCGCCTCTCTGGTGCTGCTTGCCGCATTGGCTCATCAGCGGCTTCGTCTGCCCCGACGCGCTGACATTCCCTGGTTTCTGCTGGCGGGTGCCACCGGGTTCTTCGGGTACATGATCGCTTTCAATCTGGGGTGCCGGACCGTAACGGCTTCCACCGCCAGCGTCGTGATCGCGATGGTTCCGGTGTTTACCGCGCTGATGGCGCGAGCATTTCACGGTGAGCGCCTCGCGGTCCATCGATGGACCGCCACAGGTGTCGAATTCGCGGGTGTCGCGGTGCTGGCGCTGATGGGTGGCGGATGGTCTGTCCAAACCGGTGTGTTGTGGCTGTTGCTCGCGGCTCTTTTGCTGGGCGCCTACAATCTGGTCCAGCGCCGGCTGGCGCGCACGTACTCCGGCCTTCAGTCCTCTGCCTACAGCATTTTCGCCGGTACGTTGCTGCTGACGGTTTTTCTGCCCTCTTCATTTGAGGAGGTGCGGATGGCTCCTCCCGTGCAACTGCTGTACGTGCTCGTATTGGGGATTTTTTCCAGTGCCGTCGCCTATGTGTGCTGGTCGATGGCGCTGGCGCGGGCGCGGCAGGCCTCCGAAGTCAGCAACTATATGTTTGCGACACCTCTCCTCGCAAGTCTGTTTGGATTTGCCCTGGCGGGTGAAGTTCCCGACAAGGCCACCCTCCTCGGGGGCGCGATCATCCTTTTGGGGATGCTCCTTTACCGTTTCGGGGGTAAAATGGTCAGGCAACCGACAGATACGGACCAACGAAAGGAAACGACCCATGCATAGAATTTTCAACGGGCTGCTGCTGGCCCTGCTCGATTTCGACATCACCTTTGGTGCCGAAGGCACCCACATCCTCGGATTGATACCGGACTTTGCCGGGTACATCCTCATCCGTCTGGGACTGGATGCGATGGTACCTTACAGCAAACGGTTCGCCCGTGCCCGCCCTTGGGTCACGGGGATGGTGATTTACACCGCGGCGCTGTGGGTTTCGGACCTGGTTGGTCTGTCCGCCATGCTGGGGACTGCGATCACCCTGCCGCTCGGTCTGCTGTCGATCGCGGTTTCACTCAAAATCACCTATGAAATCGCCAAAGGGGTGGCGGAGATGGAGTCCGCGGCGGGGATTCCGCTCAATGCGGAGTCCCTGCGCCTGTTCTGGATCTGGATGGCGTTTGCTTCGTTCGGCACCATCCTGTTGTTCCAGATTTTCCCGGAACTCTCACTCGCGAGCATGCTGATCGGTCTGATCTCCAACATCGCGT
>CAZBKR010000273.1:0-2222 GCA_964492455.1 uncultured Oscillospiraceae bacterium | reverse complement strand
GGGCGTTCGTCCGGCGCAGCTTCCGCAACGACCTCGTGTGGGACTGGCCGGATTTTGTCGGGCGGACGATGTCCTCCTCCTTTGCGCCCCGGATGGGAACCCCCGCCTACAAGCCCTTCCTGGACGCACTGCGCAACCTGTTCGACCAGTACAGCCTCGACGGGAAACTCCGGATCAAGAACGAAACCCTCGTGGTGCTCGGAAACGTATAATGGATAATGCCGGCGCCGGATTGGATACCGGCGCCGCGGCCGGGCCGGAAAGTCCTGCCCCGCCGGAACGTAACACCTGCTCGCTTTTGTGCCGGACCTCACAAGGGAGGGATGCCGCCATGGATGTGTTCGAATGGATCGCCAGCCTGCTGCTGCCCGCCCTCCAGCTGCTCACCGGCGGCCTCATGCGGTACAGGCCCTCCGGGGAGCGCAACCTCTGGTACGGATACCGTACCCGGCGCTCGATGGCGACACCGCAAGCCTGGGCACTTGCCCAGCGGCTGTGCGGCGCGGCCTGGCTGCGCTGGGGCACAGTGACCGCGTTGCTGATTTTGGCAAGCCTGCTGTTCGTGCCGCTCCCGCCCGCGCCGCTCACGATGGTTCACCTCCTGGCGGGGCTGGTGTCCCTGTTCGCCCCGATATCCCGGGTGGAACGCGCGTTGGAGAGGTACCTCTCCGCCGGCGTGACCGATCCGGCGGACACAGCGCGGTAGTCCCGTGAATACAGTTGCGTCAAACCCATCGCTCACGGATCCTGTTCTCAACGCGGTCGACTGGATCGAGCGGCGGCTCGCGGCGGATCTGCGCATCGGGGAGATCGCGAGGGAGTGCCATCTTTCGACCACGCAACTCTACCGTGATTTCCATTCCCGCACCGGCCATACCGTCAAGGAATATGTGCGGAGAAGACGGCTGTCCAACGCGCTTGCGCGGGTCCGCCACTCCGATGAAGCGCTGGCCGACATCGCCCTCGCGTGGGGGTACGGGACCCAGCAGTCGTTCAACAAGGTGGTCAAAACCGCGACCGACCTGACGCCGCTTTCCTACCGGCAGGACGGAACAGAATACTATTTTCCGCGCTACCGCGGGGGGCCCGGACGACAGGTCACGGTTTCCGACCGCTATTTCCCGTTGACCATCCGGTTGCGTTACGCCCGTCAGACGGCCGACGGAATCGAAGACCTGGCAGTGGGGGACTTTTTGCGCCGGTGTCCGGATTTTGACGGCCGGCTGTTCGGCCGCACACTCCCCTCTCAGGAACGGTCCGCCGGTGAACGCGGATTGCCGGGAGGTGCGGTCTACGAATTGCGCGCGGAGTTCCGCCCCGGGCTGCTCGCGGCGCTGCGCGGCGGGCCGTTCACCGGGTTCGCGACAGCCCCGGCCGTCCGCAGGGTCTGCGCCGCGACGACCGCGCCTAACGAACCGGACGCGGTGCGTACCGCCTGGGACCATCTGTACAACGGGTGGCTGGCCACCAGCATGTTCGAGCCCGACGACGGACCGTTGCTGGAGGAGTACCATCTCGTGTCCGGCCGGGTGCGCCGGCTGACCCTTACGCTTCCGGTCAGGAGACGGACCGGATGTCACCGGATCCGGCTGAGCCGCCCCTCTCCCCCGGATTTTCTTGTCGCGACTCGTTCAGGTCCCCGGGCGGAAGAGGAAGCGGCCCGGGTGGTGCTGGATCCCGTGCTGCGGATTGCGCCCGGGCTTGCCGGCCCGACCGCCACTTTTTATATTTCCCGGTATGGTTCGTCCTGCACCTGCGGGGTGGCCTGCCCGCCGGATACCGGGGTGGCGCACAGCCTCATCCGGGCAGCGCCCGACCTCTCGCGGTTGTGCCTGCCCGATTGTCTCTGCGCGGTTCTCGAAGGGGAGCTGTGCGCCGACGCCTCGGTCTACCTCCCGGTGCTGGCGTCCTGGGCGGAAGACAACGGGTTTCACCCTTCGGGCGCGTCCGCATTTGTACTGTATCGCGCGGAGGGAGGCTTTGGACCGCGACAGGTCGCGGTGCAGGTGTATCTCCCGCTTCAAAACGATGATGGTAAAAACGGATAAGACGGGGATCCGGCCCCGGGAGTACAGTGGGGATAGAAAATTCGTGTCCCGCAACGGAGACACGGTCCCGAGCCTCCTTCCCGCGGCCTACGGGGCCGGCGGGAAGCGAACCCCGGCATCCGGGAACCACACACAGGAGGACACAGCCATGCGTAACGAAAACCCCATCCGCCG
>CAZBKR010000272.1:0-2237 GCA_964492455.1 uncultured Oscillospiraceae bacterium | reverse complement strand
TTCTGCCTCGGGAGGGACGCGATATGCCGGATCCGGTCGTTTCGGTCGTTCTGCCTGTCTACAACGAAGAAGAAGTGCTGCCCGAAACCCTCCGGAGACTGACTGCGGCGCTGGAGGCAATCGGCGAGTCCTTTGAAGTGGTCATCGTCAACGATGGCAGCCGGGACGGTACCATGCGGATCGTGCGCGAAGTATGTGCAGCGGACCCCCGCTTCAAGCTGCTCTCGTTTTCACGCAACTTCGGTCATCAGACCGCGATTACCGCGGGGATGGACCATACGTCGGGACAGGCGATCGTGGTCATCGACGCGGATCTGCAGGATCCACCCGAAGTCATCGCAGAACTGGTTTCCCAATGGCGTGAGGGGTATGAGGTCGTCTATGCGCGCCGGATCGAGCGCAAAGGGGAAACAGCGTTCAAAAAGCGGACCGCCCGGCTGTATTACCGCTTGCTCCGGGGGCTGACCACCGTCGAGATCCCGGTCGACACAGGGGACTTCCGCCTGATCGACGCAAAAGTCCGCGACGCGCTGCTTGCCGTGCCTGAGCACAATCGGTATGTCAGAGGGCTGGTCTCCTGGCTGGGATTCCGGCAGACATTTGTCCCTTATGTCCGGGAAAAACGATTTGCCGGCGTGACCAAATACCCTTTACGCAAAATGATCCGCCTCGCGGCCGACGGCATCACTTCCTTTTCCTACAAGCCACTCAAAGCAGGGATCGCAATCGGGGTTTCTCTGTCGGTTTTTGCACTGCTGTTCGCACTGTTCATTTTTATCTCGCGCCTGGCGGGGTGGGTCTTTATGGAACCCGGATGGGCTTCCCTGATGTGTGTGATGCTGTTCTTTTTCGGCGTGGTCCTGATCATGCTGGGTGTCATCGGTGAATACATCGCACGTATCTTTGAAGAGGTCAAAGGCAGGCCTCTTTATATCGTCAGCGAACGGATCGGAGCGCTGCCCGAACGGCCCCGCTCACGCTGAACGGAGGTTACTCCATGACATGGTCTGAACTGGTCATTTCATTGCGCGAACTCAACACGCTGTCGATCGTTGTACGGATGCTGTTCGCGATCCTGGCGGGTGGAGTCATCGGAATGGAGCGGGAACGCAAACGCCGTCCCGCGGGTTTCCGCACCCATATGCTGGTGTGTCTGGGATCCGCACTGGTGATGATGATCAATCAATATATCTTCAATACCTTTACCCAGACTTCCGACCCAGCCCGGCTCGGCGCCCAGGTGATCAGCGGCATCGGTTTTCTCGGTGCCGGCACCATCCTGATCACAGCGCGTCAACAGGTACGCGGGCTCACCACGGCTGCGGGCCTGTGGGCGTCGGCCTGCATGGGGCTGGCGATCGGAATCGGATTTTATGAAGGCGCACTCATCGCCTGTGTGTGCATTTTCCTGACCATAACGCTGCTCGACCGGCTCAACGACCGGATCGTCGCCTCTTCCCGCCATTTGACTCTCTATATCGAGTTCAGGCAGACGGACGACTACGGAGCGTTCATCGACCGGCTGCGGGAGCGGGAGATCAAAGTCAGCGATCTGGAAATCTCCAAAGCCAGAACCACGGATGAACACCGGATGCTCATCGTGATCGCGTCCCTCGAGTCGCGGAAAAAAATACCACACAGCGATATTATTTCCATGATTGCCGGCATGGACGGAGTCCACAAGGTGGAAGAACTCTAGCCGGCTCCGTTTTCCTCTCCTGACACATGAAAGGAACCTGCAGCAGCAGGTCCCTTCGCAATCGGGCGACTTGTCAGTCTTCACCCGGGTTGTCAGGTCTGCGGAACTTCCACGTTGCCGCAGGACCCGTCGCGGGCCCGTCCGCGCTGTTGTCCGCCGGTACCGGATCCGTCACGGAGGCGCTGACGGATCATTTCGCCATCGGGAACGCCGTCCCCGTTCTGGTCGCAGTTCCCCGCGCATTCGCCGTCCATAAAGCGGTTCGGCGTCTGGCCGGCCTCATCGGACCAACCGCGGCGGGCGCCTTCTCCGGTCCCGACTCTTGCTTCCCCGGTCACCGGGCAGATCAGGTCATCCGTTTCCGCTGCCGCCGGAGGTGCCGCTACGTCTTCCTGGGCGGACACCATACGGGGTGCCAGGGTTACAGCCAGGCCGGCCACCAGCAGCAATGCCAGCAATGCGACTCCCATCTTCATGTTCTTCTTCATTCCACTCACCTCTTTCTGTATGTCCGGAGGATCGACCATGCGTCCTCTTT
>CAZBKR010000271.1:0-2238 GCA_964492455.1 uncultured Oscillospiraceae bacterium | reverse complement strand
TCGACGAGAACGTCGCGGGACTGGTCGAACGTCTGTCTCATACCACCGAGGTCATCCGGGATTCGGTCGAAGACCTCCCAGCAGCCGTAGTCGCCATGCGCGGCAGCCTGCTGGCCGCGGTGCGCGGCGAGACCCAGGAGGCCGGACATGCCGCGCCATCCGCCGGATACGCGAGCGGGTTCAAGCCGGACGACGGCCGTGTCTGATTATACTTATTCTTCACAACCGCAGTCCGAACCCCGCCCCCGGCCCGAAGTCAGGGGATATCCGATCGCGACCCCGGAGGCCCGTCCGCTGGATCGCCTCGCGGGTCTGCGGGATCACCTGATCGAGCGTCATCCCTCGCTCCGGGACCTCAGCCGCCGGATCGAGGCCGTAGAAGATCCGGCCACACAGGAACTGGTGTACCGGATTGCCGCCTGGGAGGCTTCCGAGGTGCCGGTGCGCGCGTATGAAATCCCCGCGAGCCGGATGGACCGCCTGATCCAGGCGTTTGTCGTACAGACCGACCCGGTGCTGCGCGAACGCATCGACGTGGTGCTGCAGGCCCGGATGAAGCGCCGGTTTTGCGCGCTGGTCTGGCAGCTGCTGCAGGACCGGTACGAAGATCCGGCGCTGCTTTCGCTTTTGTTCTCCGGGGCGGCCGGCCGGCGCAGGTTCCGTGCCGGGGAGTCCATGCGTTTTCTGGATTTTTTCCACCCGGAGGATCGTACGTCCGGGATTCCACTCCCCACGCGGATCTGTCACGCGCTTCGCGCGTCCGGACAGCCGGTGCGGGACTTCTTCCGGGACTGTGAGATCCCGGCCGCTTCCGGGCTGGCCATCGCGGTGCTGGGTTTGTTTTTCGCAGAGGCAGAAGCGCCGGTGTTCAAACGGGAAGCGACCGCGCTGGCGACTCTGTTCGGGTCTCTCGAGAACCCCGCAGGAGACGAGGCGGAGGAGGAGCGCCGGATCCGGGTGTTCCCCGCTCCGCTCGCGCGGTATCTGGAATTGTTCGAACCTCCTGCTTATCAGAGCAGACTGCTGCGGCTTCTGGTGCCCCGGTTCGGGCACCCCGTTCTGTCCGCCCCGATGTGGTCGGAACTGGACGACGCGCAGCGGCTGCGGTTTTCCCAGTGGCTGCAGCTGGACCGGCTGCAGACCGCGCTGGGGCAGTCCCGTCACAAGATCCGGATCCTCTCGACGGTCTATCCCTTTATCGAGAACGTCATCGTCGACGCCGAGACCGGGCTGACGTTTGTGTACTTCAGCCGGTTTGTGCTGGTCGACCGCCCGGAGGAGTCCGACGTGATGCTGCTCTATCCGAGAGCGGTGTTCACCCAGACCTACGACTTGTTCCTCCGGCAGCGCGCCGCGCACGACGAAGCGATCGATCGCGCGGAGCAATTGCGTACGGAAGGGATTGTCGCGTCGCCGGAGGGCGGACGTGTGGATCCGTTGCCCGACGGGGAAGAAACGGCACCCGTGGAGAACGCGTCGTCAGAAACAGCGGAGCAAAACAAGGCAACTGCTGTGGATCTCGACCGGCCGGTCCTCTGGCCGATCGACCGGGAGGCACTGACCACCGCACGCATCGCGATCCTCGAGACGCGCGCAGAAAAAGACCGCCGCCAGATCCTGACGCAACAGATCATCCGCGGAACCTGCACGCGGGTCGTGCATCTCCGTTTCGAAGATACCCCGATCCTTTATGCCCGGCAGTTTCTGTTTGATTTGCTGGGATAAGACCAGACCGTCGGGATGCCGGCGGTCCGTTTTTCGTTACTTCTTATACTGGTGCAGCCGTCCCTCGACCATAGGCGGACGGTGTTCGATCGCGGCCAGCGAGTACTCGACCGCCTCTTCCGCCTCCAGCGGGGTCATGCATCCGACCGCGACGAGGTCCTGCGGGCGGATGGTGTTCCAGACAAAAGTGAGCCCTACAAAGGGGTTCAGGTGACCGGCCGCCATCGGCTTGATGGTGATGACAGGTTTTTTGGCGCCCCAGATGATCTTGTGGACGGTCTCGACCTCGATCTGCATCAGGAAGCCCGCGGCGTTGTAGATCTGGATGTAGGTCTCGACGTCATATCCGTTCCCGTCCGCATAGGTGATGATCTCCGGCATGTGGGCGGAGAGTCCCGGGATCATGCCGTTGTCCCGGATCATGTAGAGGTAGTCCTCGATCCGGTGGATTTTCTCCCGGCCTTTGTCGACCAGTTTTTCGACGATAAAGTGGAGCGGGAGCACGATGTCGAC
>CAZBKR010000270.1:0-2263 GCA_964492455.1 uncultured Oscillospiraceae bacterium | reverse complement strand
ACGTTGGGCTTTTGCTGGATCAGCGCCCGACGGGAAATCTGAGAACGCGTGATGCTGATCTTACGACCGAAAAACATATCCTTTTGGCAGATCTCGCACTTGGCCATTTGATGGATCCTCCCTTGCCTCCGGACGGATTGCGGCCGACCGGGGTCTTCTCTGTCCTTGTATCCTGTTATCCGGTCCGACGAGCCCAACGCGAGGGGGTGTGCGGCCGGGTCAAACGCGCAAAAGAAACTATACCATAGAGGCCGGCGCTTTGCAAGATTTAGATCGCGGCCGAGGTATGAAAATAAGACTGGATCGCATGTGTCGGGCAGGCGGGCTCACATTTGCCGCACCGGGTACATTTCGACTGATCGATCACGGCCAGGGGCCCGTCCATTGTGATCGCGCCAAACTCGCATACGTTGTAGCATTTGCGGCAGCCGATGCATCCGATCGTGCAGTTTTTGCGTGTCTGCGCACCCGGCCATTTGTTGCGGCAGGAGACTACGGTGAGTCCGGGACGTTTCGGAACCATGTAAATCAGATTCTTTGGACAGGTCTCGACACACAGACCGCAGGCTTTGCATTTGTTTTCGTTGATAACCGCGATTCCGTCGATCAGGTCGATCGCTCCGTACGGACAGTGGTATACACAATCGCCGAAGCCGATGCAGCCGTACGTACAGGAATTGGGACCCGAAAACAGCCCGTGCGCGGCAGTGCAGCTGAGTGTTCCGCTGTATTCATACCTTTTCTTGGTATGTTCTGTGGTCCCCTGGCACATGACGTGAGCAACCGTCGGTTCCGCGATCCCCGGCTCGATACCGAGCAACTGGGAGAGGTCCTGGATCAGGCCGGTGCCCCCGACCGGGCATTTCGTAATGTCCAGTTCTCCGTCGGCCAGCGCGGCGGCATATCCGTCACAACCGGAATACCCGCAAGCGCCGCAATTGGCACCCGGCAGCATTTCGCGGATTTCAACAGCCCGTTGGTTCTCCTCCACGGCGAAGAAACGGCTGACGACGACGATGAGTATGGCAAAAAACAACCCGATCCCGGCCAGTACAAGGCCGGGGATCAGCACATCCTGCAAAGTGACAGACATGACAGCCACGAGGAACCCCCTATCAGGCAAACAGTTTTTCGATCAGGCCCTTGAATCCGAAAAAGGCGATGGAGACCAGGGCGGCGGATACCAGAGTGATGGGAAGGCCTTTGAACGTCTCGGGCACATCGGCGTGATCGACTTTGTCCCTGACGCCTGAAAAGATGAACAAGGCGAGCATGAAACCGAGACCGGCACCGAGGCTGTTGACAACGGATTGCAAAAATCCGTAATCCGCGTCGATATTGAGAATGGTCAGACCCAGAACCGCACAGTTGGTCGTGATCAGCGGAAGATAGATTCCGAGTGCGCGGTAGAGAGTCGGAATCGATTTCTTGAGGATCGCCTCGATGCACTGGACCAATGCTGCGATGACCAGAATGAAAACGAGTGTCTGCAGATAATCCAATCCCAGCGGACGCAGCACGAGGTGGAAAACCGGCCAGGTGAAAATGGTGGCCGCGAGCATGACAAACAGCACCGCGACACTCATTCCCATCGCGGTTTTCCGGCTTTTTGACACGCCCAGGAACGGGCAGATCCCCAGAAAACGCGAGAGAACGAAGTTATCGACCAGGATGGCGCTGAACAGAATGATGGCCATCTCTTTCATGACTTGTCACCTCCCTGCGAGGATGCTTTTGTGGATACTTCCGGTTCCGGTCCCTCACAGGACGCGTCTCCGGCTTTGCCGCACAGGGAAGCGGACGGGCAGCCGGCGCATCCCGCGGCGGCCATCTCTGCCCTTACACGGGACTCCGCTTTCTTATCCATCCGGGCGACCACTTTGATCGTCAGCGCAATCAGGATGCCGAACACAAAGAACCCCCCGGGTGGCAGAATAAAGACCAGCATCGGCTGGATGGCTCCGCCTGCCTGCAGTACCGGGATCGAAAGACCGAAGAATGTGCCGTTGCCGAGTATCTCACGGATGCCGCCCATCAGGACCAGCGCCAGAGTAGCGCCGAGCCCCATGCCCAGCCCGTCCAGAGCGGAAGCCAATACGGTATTCTTGCTCGCGAACGCCTCAGCCCGGGCCAGGATGATGCAGTTGACCGTGATCAGGGGGATGAAGATACCGAGCGCTTTGTCCAGATCCGGCAGATATGCCTTGATGACCAGCTGGACGATCGTGACGAAGCCCGCAATGACTGTGATATAGCAGGGGAT
>CAZBKR010000269.1:0-2279 GCA_964492455.1 uncultured Oscillospiraceae bacterium | reverse complement strand
GCGATTTCTTCCGAAGTGGTGAAACGATGGGCCAGCTGCCAGGCGTGATTTTCCCAGTCTTTCTCATCCGCGCCGTACAGGGCCAGGATTTTTTCTTTCTGCTTCCGGATGCGGTCCTGATCGTCAAACCCGGTATGGATTCGACCTTCCGCCTCCAGATAATCGGAGATCTCTCCGCTCAGTCGATGCATGCGTTCTTCGATCGCACACGGATCCTGTCGATCGGCATCGTACATGTCGCTCTCCTCCTTGTCGGTTCGCCTCCTTACCAATGGAATGGCGGCCAGCGCCGCGGGTGTCACGTTTTTATTGTAGCACGGGCGTGAATGCCGACCGAAAAAAAGGGGCCCGGCTACCCGGACCACCACTATTGTCGTCAGCGCGTGACCATCTGGCATCCTGTTCTAGCTTTCAGACGCGGATTCCAGCCAGGATCGCACCTGTTCCTTGTTGCTCCAGAGCGTGCATCCACCGATCCCCTCTCCCAGCTCGTCGTGGTGTGCGCGCACTTTTGCGAGGAAGGGAGAGCGCAACGCCTGCTCCAGACCGTCCGTCACATTCGCATCCGCATACGGGGCAAAGGGACAGGGCGTCGCGCTTCCGTCGACATCGACGTGTACAAATCCCCGGCCGGAGGCGAGACACCCCCCGGTCGCCTCTTCGTCTCCGGGGAACGCTACCATGAGAAGGTTTCTGCGCTTTTCCTGGAGCCTCAGGGTACGGAGCAATTCTCGTTTGGAGGCGGGATCAAGCGCCAGCACTTCCTCTTCTCTGGTCTGGGGCACGTATTCCACATAAAACACGAAACGGGCACCCCTGCGCCACACATCATCCACAAACCGATCCCCGGTCGACACCTGGAGATTGGCACGTGTCGCGGTGACTGAAACCCCGAACAATGCCCCCGCCGCGTCCAGGCGCGCCATCGCTTCCATGACACCCCGGTGGGTGCCCGGTCCCCGGCGCGCGTCTGTTTCGTCCGGCCCGCCCTCCAGACTGAGAACCGGAAGAATGTGCGGATGAGCCGCAAAAAAAGCCGCTTGCGCCTTGTCGATCAGAAGTCCGTTGGTAAAGACGGTAAACAGCAGATGCGGAAACGCCGCGGCCGCTTCCAGCGCGCGGGGACGCATCAGCGGCTCCCCGCCCGCAAGCATAACGACCGAAATCCCCAGGCCGTCCGCTTCCGCATACAGCTTGTACAACGCATCATCCGACAACTCGGATGTGGTTTCCCGACGGGCATGAGAATAACAACCCGCACACCGGAGATTGCACACATGTGTGAGGCTGAGAATAAGCAGAGGCGGAACCGTCAGACCGCCCTGCCGGGCAAGGGTGCGGCGGGATTCCCGACCGGACTGACCGGCGAGGACTGCTTTGAGTCCTTCCGCTGCGAGGGGACGCTCGCGGGACAGGGAAGCGCCAAACCGGATGGCGTCGGAGATGCGAACCCCGAACAGGTCGCGGACACGAATGTCGTCCATGGAACAAAACCGCCTATTCATAAAAGGTGGCGACAGAAGCCGCCGGCGAATACCTTCCCCATTCTAGCGCGGCTGACCGCAAAGAACATAAAATTTTCATTAGAATAAGCAGAAAAGGTCTGAAGTTTCCTGGATAATCCGAATTCTCTACGATTCCCTGGAGATCTGTTGATCAAACCGCATCCATGCCGACAGCAATAGCATCGCGATCCCGGTGACGACCATCATGCCCCGCATCGGCACCACGTCTGCCAATGGGCCGAAGACAGCCATGCCGATAGGCAGGCATCCTGCATACATGGCAGATAAAAATCCGAATATTCGCCCTTGCATGTCCGGATCGGTCTTTTCCTGGAGGATCGTCGTGACAGCGGTCTGCACCATAGTCAAAGCAACGCCGTACACAGCCATGGCGGCCAGATAAACCGGAAAACTCCGAATGACTCCCATGCAGATGCCGAGCACCCCAAATGATGAAAGACCGATAAGCAAAGTCTTGACTCGATTGGGAAAACCGCCCCATGTACCCATGAGCAATCCACCGCCCGCCATGCCCGCAAAGCCAATGAGCTCCACAATCGTAAAGTAGGTGTAAGATGCGCCGTAGACCCGGCTCACAAATAAGGTTGCCAGAAATCCAGCCGGCACGGAGAGGAAGATGAAAACACCATAAGCGAGCAACAGTTTTCCAATCAGCCGGTTGGTTCGCGCATATTGCATCCCTTCCCGCATCTGAACAAAAACCGAGGACGTAACAGGAGCCGATCCATTGGATATCCGCGGGATGTCCAATGC
>CAZBKR010000268.1:0-2293 GCA_964492455.1 uncultured Oscillospiraceae bacterium | reverse complement strand
GTCCGGCGCCAGACATCCCGCATCATCGGCTTGTATCCGTCGTATCGGCCCACGTGCACTGCCACCGAATACTGCTGTGTAAAGCCTTCCGTCACCGGATGGTTGATGCGCTGGAGTGTTTTGGGTTTCCCCTTAAAATCCAGTCCGGCATACCGGGAAGCGGACGGCATCTGCCCCCTGGCGCCCGGATAGACATAGTCGATCGAGAGTCCGTCGATCTGCGCTTCAAAAGGACGGCGCACCGCGTATCCATAATAGGTATAGTTCAGTGTCTGCGGCTCCGGGCGGCTCATACCGACCGATCCGATGGTATAGGCCGGGTCGGTAAAGTTTTCCGACGTCTCGCTCTGCGTCGACCGCATCGTCACGTCGGCCGCCCAGCGGGAGATCGAAACTGTTTCGCCGGTCGCGATATGTTGCGCGGCAAACACGGGAAGCGCACACGCGGTCTCGGGACACCAGAAATACTCGCAATCGAGATCCTTGCCGAGCGCATACTCCGGCGCATACTCATTCTGCTGATACCAGACCCCCGGCACAAAGCAGTCATAGTCCCGGACACGATCCGAAGCAGGCATGACAAAGGAGATTTTGGATGCAAATCCCAGGTCTCCGCCCGAACGGACCACCTGAACCGTGCGGGCTACCCGGAATCCGGAAGATTCGACCGAGTAGGTGTCCGTAAACCGGAACACGCTCCCCGCGGGGGTCGCGAGTTCCCCGCGGGCTACGATATTGCGGTCATCGATCTCCACTCCGGCATACGGTCCGTTATAGAACTCCGTCACCGCACACGCGGTTTTCACCTCGACGTGCAGCGGGCGCTTGTTGAAGTAGAGCGCTTTGCTGTATTTATAAATCCCGACGCCGCCATCGGCGAACATCAGCTCATATCCGTTGTACTGCAGTGTCATACATTCCTCCTGAGATGGTGTGCGGTCGCATAGAGATCGAGTGCGTTCAGTATAGAATGCGCCCCCCGTTCCCGCCGCAGCGGGGACGGGGGGCGGTCATTCTATCGTCCAAACGGCCGGATCAATCAGGTGCGGGGCGGGAACGGAGTGTAGGTCTGCGGCATCGTGCCGACCCAGCTGCGTTCGTATTCGGTCTGCATCAGATTGAGATAATCTTCCAGATTGGACGCTTCGAGTTCGGCCTTGTAGGCATCCCAGTCAGCGTCACTGTCGATGTCCCGGATCCCGAAGATGAACTCCGTGATCGCAGAACGGGACTTCTCTTCAATCAGCTGCATCCACTCGTTGGCTTTGACCGAGGTGGCTTCGTCATAGTAGAAATCCGGGATCGCGCAAGGCGTCACATATTTCTCGTAGAGCGCTGTGGCGTCGTACAGGGATTTCTCCAGATCGTGGATCTCGGCTCCGGTCTTGGGATCGGTGGCCGGCTGGGGAACCGCCATGAAATACGGTCTGGCCAGCGAAGGTCCCGAGGTGAACCAGTGCGAGTAGGTCGGAACGTTCCATTGGTTTGTGATGTCCTTGTAGATGCCGGGGCCGCCGTCGACTGCTTTTTCGGTCGGGCCGGGGACGTCCCAGTCCACGCCTTTTTCGCCGTAACGCTGACGGAACGAAACTTCGACGTCATAGCAGCTGTCGAACCACGCCATTGCCAGTTCCGGTTTCGCGCTGTTGGAAGGAATGACAACCGGGCCGGGCTTCGCGATGTAGTCGTTGTAGTTGTAGAAAGCGTTCTGGAAGCCCTTGGGGCCTTTGAGCGGCGCTACGATCTGATACATGTTGCGGATGTGATGGTCGGTGGCGGCGTTGTGCATACCGCCCCAGGAACCGGACGCAACCGTATAGCCGTCGTTGAGCGCGACCAGGGTCTTGAGTCCGTTTTCATCGTTGTCGGGATAGTTTTCGTCCATCAGGCCTTCTTCCATCATTTTGTTCAGGAACTTGAGGCCTTCGCGATAATCGTCCTCGACAAAGTTCGCGTGGATCTTGTCATCACGCAGGTAGTACCCGTCACGGGTGTTCCAGGTGAACGCGTGCATGAGGAAGTCGGTCGGACGGGCATACCACACGGTTCTCTTTTCAGAACCGGACCAGCCGATTTCGTCCTTCTGGCCATTGCCGTTCGGGTCATTGTCGCGGCACCAGATCATGTAGTCGAAATACTCGTCGGTCGTGGTGGGCATTCCCTTGCCAGTCGCGGCTTCATATTTCTCCAGGAAGTCTTTGTGGATCCAGTGACGCATCGCATAGGCATTGGTGACCAGCCAGGGAGCTGGTCCGGTCGGCAACGCGTAGATTGCGCCGTCCGGGGCAATGTT
>CAZBKR010000267.1:0-2294 GCA_964492455.1 uncultured Oscillospiraceae bacterium | reverse complement strand
GGAAACGGAGGAAGGCAACCGATCCGGCCACGACCAGCAGGCAGGAGAGCAGGACCGCCATCGTGGTGACCAGACGTCTCCGGATTCCGCGCTGCGGCGTGCGGCTCATTTGTTCCTGGCGGTGTGCGAGTGCTTTCCGCGTATTTCCGATCAACGTGTCATCCGCGCGGATCGGATCCATCGCTTTCCTGATTTGAGTTTTCATCTTCCAATCCTCCTACTTGCTTGCGCAACCGTTTGCGGGCTCTGTGCAGATACGAGTAAATCGTGTTTGTTTTCTTGCCCGTCATGCGGGCGATGGAAGCGACATCAAAGGACTCATAGTAAAACAGATACACCGCGTTCCGTTCGTCCGGCGGCAACCGCAGGACCGCTTCCAGCAATTCATGACTTTCTTCCGGGACTGCTGCCGCGATGGCTTCATCCAAAGGCAGTACGCGCCGGTTCCAGAACGAGCGGGTGATGTCCGCACAACGCTGCAGTGTCACCCGGATGAGCCATGCCTTCTCATGTGTCTCGCTGTCAAAGGGTTCGGTGCGCTCCAGATAGCGTAGGAACACCTCCTGAAACGCGTCTTCTACATCTTCACGCTGCCGAAGATGAAGAAAACAGATCCGGCGGACCATGTCCGCGTATTTTTCCAGCGCGCGTTCGATGGATAAATCCATTCTCAAACCTCTCTGCCAATAATACGTGCGAGCCCGGCAAATCCTTGCAAACCATTTTTCGAGAGCCGGAGGCCGGTTGACTTCGGCTATAATCAGGATAGTAACATGAGGGAGGATTTTATCATGGAGCAAATGCATCTGGACCCTTGGTACTGGACTCGTCCCCCCCGGCAGTATGAAGTGGAGGCCGGCAGTCTGACTCTGCTTACGGACCCGGAGACCGACCTGTGGCAACGTACCTACTACGGCATGCGTGCCGACAACGCCCCGGTCTACCAGACCCGTACCGATGAGCGGTTTTTTACGTTTACCGTCAAGGTCTCGTTTGACTACAAGGGTTCGTACGATCAGTGCGGCGTGGCGATCTATCTGGACACGGAGAACTGGATGAAAGCCTCGGTCGAGTATGAGAATCCGTCGATTTCGCGGCTGGGAAGCGTAGTCACCAACCATGGGTACTCTGATTGGGCCACCACCGATATCTCCTCAGAGATCCGTGAACTCTGGTTCCGGCTCAGCCGCCGGGAGAGCGACTATTACATCGAGACCTCGCGGGACGGCGTCCGGTATGAGCAGATGCGGGTCTTCCACCTTCACGAAGGCAGCGGGAAAATCTCGTTCGGAGTGTACGCTGCCAGTCCCGCGGACTCCCGGTTCACGGCACGGTTTGAACAGATGCATGTCGGCCCCTGCACCTGGCAACTGCACGGCTGAAGGTTGCACCAGACGGGCAACGGGCCGGCTTATAGGCCGGCCTGTTGTTCATAGCGGATGCAGAGCGGCACATCACGCTTATCTCGCAATCCGCCGTCCGCTGTGTCTCTTTCATGCCGGTGCACCGGCGATCTCCCGATAAGCGGCATATCCCAGCTCCCAATCCGTCACTTTACCGTCTTCGAGCGCTAAAATCCGGTCGGCAACCCGTTCGATAAAGTAGCGGTCATGCGAAACGAACAGCAGGGTACCCCGGAAATCCAGCAGCATTGCCTCAAGCACCTCGCGCGAGTCGATGTCGAGATGGTTGGTGGGCTCGTCCAGCACCAGGAAGTTGACCTCGTCCTGGCTGAGGGAACACAGCCGCAGCCGGCTTTTCTCTCCACCCGACAGCTGCCGGATTTTTTTGAACACATCGTCGCCGCAAAACAGCGCCCGGGCCAGGATGGCTCGCGCCTGCGCGAGAGAAACGCCGTGCTCCCGGCAAAAATACTGCACCATGGTTTGCTCTTCGTCCTCGAACACGACTGTTTGCGGCAGGTAGCCGATCCGGACTCCGGACCCCAGCCGGATATGGCCGGCTTCCGGCTCACATTCTCTCAGCAAGATGCGGAGCAGCGTCGACTTACCGGATCCGTTGGGACCCAGCAGGCAGGCACGATCCCGCAAAAACAGATCGAATCCGACACCGTCGAGCACCTGCTGCCCCCCGAACGAGCGGCTCAGGTTTTCAATGTGCAGTACCTCACGACCGGATCTCCGTTCATCCCGAACCGCAAGCCGCATCTTGCGGGCGTCCCCTGCCGGCCGATCCAGCCGTTCCACTTTTTCCAGTTTGTGCTCCAGCACCTTGGCCGCACGGAACATGGCCACGCTGTCCCGCATCACGCCCCAGATCCGGTAGCGCTCGAT
>CAZBKR010000266.1:2080-2341 GCA_964492455.1 uncultured Oscillospiraceae bacterium | reverse complement strand
AACGCCGTGTGCAGTCGATCGCGCCCGCTGAGCCGCCCAGCAGCGCTCCACAGAGGCCAGGGCACCTGGAGACTCGAGCGCCCGTCCCGGCACGACGCTGGCCGCCAAACCCTCCGCATCCGCTAGAGTCAACGGCACCCGAAGATCAAACCGGTCCAGCAGCGGGCCGCCAAGCCGATGCATATGGATACGCACCTGATCATCCGTACAGCGGCACCCCTCTTTTTCATACAACATGCCGCAGCGGCATGGGTTCGATGC
>CAZBKR010000266.1:0-2070 GCA_964492455.1 uncultured Oscillospiraceae bacterium | reverse complement strand
TGTAAGGCTTTGCGCCATCCGGATGATCCGTATGCTCCGGTCCTCCATCGGCTGCCTCAGCCCGTCCAGTACTTCCCGGGAGAAACCCGACATCTCATCGAGAAACAACACGCCGCGATGTGCCAGAGAAATTTCACCCGGCCGGGGCGGACTGCCTCCCCCGAGCACGGCAACCCGGGTGGCCGTATGATGCGGTGAGCGGAATGGTCGCTGAATCACCGCACCTGCTGCGCCCGTCAGCAGCCCCGCTGCACTGTGGATCCGCATGACTTCCCACACCTCGTCCGGAAACAGCGCAGGCAATATACCGGGCAGAGCGGCAACCAACGAGCTCTTGCCGCAGCCCGGACTTCCGAGCAGCAGCAAATGGTGCCAGCCGGCGGCAGCCAGCACCAATGCGCGTTTGGCGAACGCCTGCCCCGTGATTGTGCACAGATCCGGACCGGGTCGCACCATGGTATCTCCCACCCCGGGTACTGTATCCGGCAATCCAGGCTCCCGGTCCCCGTTGAGAAAATCGACCGCATCGGACAGGCACCGCACCGGGACGATGCGAACGTTTTCGACGCACGCACACTCCCCGTAGTTGTCCCAGGGTAGAACAATCGTTTCGACCCCATGTCCCCGTCCCGCCAGCGTACGGCTGACACCGCCGGGAACCGGCCGCACTTCTCCGGTAAGCGAGAGTTCGCCAAAGACACACACATCCCATTGCGCCCTGCGTACCACACCCCCTGCCGCCAGCAGCGCAAGGGCGATCGGCAGATCGAAGGCAGATCCCTCTTTACGTACCCAGGCCGGCGCCAGACTGGCTATGATACGGCCGTGCGGAAAGTCGAACCCGCTGACGCGAACCGCGGCACGGATACGGTTTCGGCTCTCTCTGACCACGGAATCCCCCATCCCGACAATTTCGAAGGACGGAAGTCCCGGCAGCAGCGCAACCTCAACCTCCATCAATTCTCCCGCGACACCCCGCAGTCCGCATGTACACACTTTCCCGTAACGACCCGACATGGATGCCTCCTCCCCGCCGTGACTGACTGATAAGATCCATCCTACCGCCGACCGGGAACCCCGGAACCTCTTTTCATACGACACAACAGACATGGCAGCACCCGGAACACCCCCTTTGATTGCCCAGTCCGACCGGATCGTCTATAATACATCCGTTCTGTCAGGAGGGATCCGCTCATGAAACTCGGAATTGTAGGGTTGCCCAATGTGGGCAAAAGCACCTTGTTCAATGCAATCACAAAGGCAGGTGCCGAAGCGGCCAATTATCCGTTTTGCACCATTGAGCCCAACGTCGGCGTGGTACCCGTACCGGACCACCGGCTTGATGTGCTGGCTGCGATGGTCCATCCGGAAAAAATCACACCCGCTGTCATCGAGTTTCTGGACATTGCCGGACTCGTACGCGGAGCCAGCAAGGGGGAAGGGCTTGGAAACAAGTTTTTGGCCAATATCCGCGAAGTGGATGCCATCTGTCACGTGGTCCGCTGTTTTGCGGACGGGGATGTCGTGCATGTAGAGGGCGACGTCGATCCGGTCCGGGACATCGAGACCGTGAATCTGGAATTAATTCTGGCCGATTTGGAATGGATGGAGCGCAGGATCGACCGCGTGAGGAAACTCACGAAAGGCGGCGACCGGGCCCGTCAGGCCGAGCTCGATTTTCTCGAGCGGATCCAGCATGCGTTGTCGGAGGGGTTGCCTGCCCGTTCCGTCGAGATTTCTGAAGAAGAAAAACCCTATCTGCAGGATCTCTTTTTGTTGTCGTTAAAGCCAGTCCTCTATGTGGCGAACGTGGCGGAAGACGAAGTCGCGACCGGATCTTTGCTGGCGGACAAAGTGCGGACGTATGCGGAGGCAGAAGGGTCCGATGTGGTGGTCGCCAGCGCCCGGATCGAGGAGGAGATCGCCATGCTGGACGAGGAAAGCCGCGCCTTGTTTCTTGCGGAACTCGGCATCGGGGAATCGGGACTCGACCGCATCGTTCGGGCCGGGTACCACTTGCTGGGGTTGATCTCCTACCTGACGGCCGGCCCCAAAGAAGTCCGCGCCTGG
>CAZBKR010000265.1:0-2373 GCA_964492455.1 uncultured Oscillospiraceae bacterium | reverse complement strand
AGGGTGCAGGTATCGTGGTATCGCGCCATGTGGTGTCCCCTTTTCTTGCGATGCAGGTTGTGGTTCCGTCTCAATCAAACAACAGACTGAGTGACGCACGCGTGTGGATGATTTCTACCGCCTGGGCAAACAATCCGGACACGCTGACTACCGTGACCTTGGGGTGTTGAAACGCGACCGTGTTCTCCACGGTGTCCGTAGTGATCAGCCGTTCGATCGGGCTCGCGCCGAGGCAGGCCAATCCGGCCTCTCTCAGCAGAGGGTGCGTGACACAGGCGATGATGCGTTTGGCTCCGTGTTCACGCAGCGCGCGTGCGGTGTCGACCAGGGTGCCGCAGGAGATGGTGAAATCGTCTACGATCAACGCGTTTTTCCCGCGGACGTCTCCGATGATTTCGAGGACCTGTGCGTTCTCATCGTGTGAAACACGGGTCTTGTCGCCGATGGCGACGGAGGTGCCCAGCAGGTCCGCATAGTTGCGGGCGTTCTTGGCAAACCCTATGTCCGGAGACACCACGACCAGGTTGTCGATCCCCAGTGTCCGGATGTGTCCGCACAGGGTCTTCATCCCGTACAGGTGGTCGACCGGCTTTTTGAAAAAGCCCTGAATCTGAGGGCTGTGGAGATCCATCGTGATGATCCGGTCGACGCCGGCAGACTCGAGGCAGTCGGCGCACACCCGCGCGCGGATCGAAACCCTTGGTTCGTCCTTTTTATCACCTTTTGCATAACTGAAAAAAGGAAGGATCGCGGTCACGGATCCCGCGCTGGCCCGTTTGAACGCGTCGATCCAGAACAACAACTCCATAAATTCATTGTTTGGATCGAGTCCGATGCTCTGGACGATGTAGACGTCCTTGTCCCGCACCTTTTCCTCTACTTTGACAAAGGTATTGCCTTCGGAGAATCGCTTGGCAAACGATCGCCCGATTTCCACCCCCAGATGCGCGCAGATGCGCTCCGCAAACGCCGTGCTCGTCGTACCCGCAAAAATGCGGATTCCCATTTCGCCGGAAGTCATGTACATCAACCCTCCTTTTCCTGATTCGATTGATCGTACAGTTCGTATAGTTTCTGCACTCCGTTTTCAAGATGATAATAATGGCGTACATAAAACCCGAGTAACACCACCAGGATCAGGAACAACACCCAGATCCACGGGTTCGGGATGACCAGGCCGCACAGCAGTGCCAGCATCGCGAGAATCGCGACCAGACCCGTGACGATCAGGTGGACCAGCCTCTCATGTTGGAAAAAGCGGATATGTATCAGCAGATTCTCCCGGAAGGCGGCACGTTGTTCCCCATCCATGCCGGTGCGCAATGTTGCTTCGACCAGGTACAGATAGGAATCCAGCATCTTTTTCATGATGGATCCTCCGATCCGTGAACCGCCCTCCGGCTCATATCGATTTATCTTGAAGCAAGTCCGAGTATCTCCCGTGTTTCTGCGGGCGTCGCTATGACCACTCCGCAGGAACGCAGGATCCGTGCAAGGGTACCGACCAGTTCGGCATTGCTGCGTGCAGTCGTAGTTTCGTTTAGCATTACACTGTCTTCGAAACCGATACGGACGGTTGCCGCTCCCAGGAGCACTCCCGCGACCAGCATCCGCATGTTGCTCCGTCCCGCATGTGACAACCCCCACAGTGCATCCGGGGGAATGGCACCGCGCAGGGCAAACAGCGCTTCCGGCGTAGCGGGTGCTGCCCCCGCGGCACCCAGTATGATGTTGAACAACAGGGGGCTGCGCAAAGAGGAAGTCCGGGCGAGTCCGATCATCGTGTGAATCATCCCAAGCTCGAACACTTCGACCTCCGGAAGGACGCCATGTCGCTCCAGCTGTGCGACACAGTACCGCACATCTCCGATGGGATTGGTATATACGGCTTCACCCAGATTGACCGATCCGACATTGAGGGAAGCCATTTCGATCCGCGGTAGCGACAACGGCACACACCGTTGTTCGATGGTCATATTCGAGACACCGCCGGTCGATATCTGGATGACCGCATCCGTCCGGGCGTCGATTTCCGATACCGTCTCCCGGAGCACCGTCAAATCGTCCGTCAAACGGGCGTTCTCGTCACGGACATGCAGATGGACAATAGACGCACCTTCGCGTACGCAGTCGACCACATCGCGCGCGACCTCTTCTGGACACAAACGAGCCGCATCCGCGGACACAGGCGCAACCGTCAGAATCACTTTGTTCATTTCCCGCTCCTTCCGACCCGGAACCATCCGCCGGATCATTTACAGCGTAGGTCATCTATAAACGCTCTGCAACCGTCAGTCCTGCAACCTAACCAGAGGTTCTGGAGCGTCGACGTGCATTTTCACCTGCATTCCTGTATAATTCGCATCTGTTTAC
>CAZBKR010000264.1:0-2380 GCA_964492455.1 uncultured Oscillospiraceae bacterium | reverse complement strand
TCTCCCGTGGCGTGGTCCATATCGAAGGCGACTTCCACTGGGGCGACGATCCCGGACAGGGCACTTTTGGCATTCGCCTGCAATCCCACGACAACATTCTCCGCGCCGCCAGCGGGCCGGCATTCAGCCGCCACGACAACGCGCTCTCCCGGCTGGTCTCACTTCCCGGGCTGGCTATGCAGCACCTGACGGCCAAAGAGCCGGACGACGACATGATCGAGGTCGCCATCGAGGCGATGAAGGCCGTGATTCCGGAAAGCAGCGGCCGGGACGAATGGTAGACACCCCTCCAGACGGAGGGACGTATCTATCCGATCCCTTGTTGTCCGCGATCCGGTTGCTGCGCGATGCGGGCGATCCTTCCCCGCGCAGAACCGCCGCCGCGCTGGCTGCCCATGTCACCGGACAATCCGAAACCACCTGTCTGACCGGGAGATGTGCCCCGCTGTCCGCGGAACAGTCCGCGGCGCTGACAGCGCTGTGCCGCAAACGGATTGCGGGCGAGCCTCTGCAGTACCTGACGGAAACCGCCTGGTTTATGGGGAACGCGTTTCGGGTCGGCCCCGGGGTTCTGGTTCCCAGACCCGACAGCGAACTCCTGGTGCTGGAAGCGCTGGCGCGCGTTTGCCAGGGGTGCGGTTTACCGGCGCTCCCGCTCACGTTCGCGGATCTGTGCACCGGAACGGGGTGTGTCGGCCTGTCATTCGCACTTGAACTGGACAAAAAGGATGTCTCCTACGAGGGCCTGCTGACCGACCTGTTCGACGAAGCGCTGTCCTACGCGTCCGTCAATCTGCAGGCGCTGGCTCCACGGGGACCGGTCCGGATCCTGCGGGCGGATCTCTTGCCGGACGGTCCCGAACGGTTTGATTTTATCCTGTCCAATCCCCCTTATATTCCAACGGATGATATACCGGGTCTGATGCCGGAAGTGTCGGTTCACGAACCGCACAGTGCGCTGGACGGAGGCGCGGACGGACTTGCCTTTTACCACCGGCTGGCTTCAATCGCCCGGAACCGTCTCACGGAAAGGGGCTGGCTGCTGGTTGAGCACGGGTATGACCAGGGAGAGGCGGTACGCGCACTGTTCCAGAAAGCAGCGTGTTTTGATACAGTGGAAACAGTCAGGGATCTGGGCGGTCACGAACGGGTCACCGCCGCGCGGATCCAGACCGGAGAACCGTCTGTACCGGGACCGGTTCAGGCCTGATCCCTGTCGACGGAGAGGCGATACGCGTGAGTAAAGTGTTTTTTTTGTATCCTTTTCAACCTGGACAGCACGTGGTGCTGCGCAAACCTCACCCGTGCGGAGGGACCGCCTGGACGATCCTGCGCGCGGGCATGGATGTGACCGCGCGTTGCGACACCTGCGGAAGGCTGATGACCGTGACACGCCGCGCGTTTGAGAAAGCGGTCAAGTCGATCCGCGAAACGGAGGCTGGAACATGAGTGATACCAGAGGGGCACGCAAACGCGCACCGCAGCCCGAAGCGGACAGAACCACGCCCTCCGACTGGCTGGAGGAATTTACCACCTCGGATATGACGGAATGGGAGCGCCTGCCCGACATCGGACTCTACATGGATCAGGTATTGACGCTGGTCGACCGGCAGCTGGCCTGCTACCGGCGCGGGGAAGATGACAAACTCGTGACCTCCGCAATGGTGAACAACTATATCAAAGACGGGCTCCTGCCTCGCGCGGAGGCCAAGAAATATACACCTGCGCACCTCGCGCTGCTGTTTGTGACCGTCGTGCTCAAGCAGGTGATGTCCATCCCGGACATCAAACGGATCGTGGCTTCCAGCCAGACACCCGATGCGGCCCACCGGCTGTATGCCCGGTTTCTGGATCTGCAGCGCGATGCGATGCGGGAAACCGTTGACCTGATCAGACAGACACCGTTTTCGGACGGAAACGGGATGGAACCGGAACAGTACAACGAAAAACTGCGCATGCTGGCGCTGGAGCTGGTGGTCGAGGCGCGGACCCGCGTGCTCGCCGCCCAGAAAGTGCTGGACATGCTGGATCTGGCCGGAGCGGATGTACCGCCCGGTGCCTCGCCGGATAAATCATAACACGGCGGAACCGGTTCACCCTTAACGCGGATTCGTACCATCCGGATCCGGTTCCGGCTGCGGATCCGTCAGCCAGTAGCGGCTGCCGTCCCGCTCCCGTGACAGATACTTCCGGTCGCACAAATCTCTCCGCAGCAGAAACGGGTCTCCAAACGTATGCCAGTCTTCCAGAATCGCGTTGATCTCCCGCTCGCGGTAATCAGTACCCGGGGTGAACCTGGTCGCGAGATAGGCGAGGATCAGGCGTTTGTTGCGCTGTTTGGCGGGATAGACGACTACGCGTCCGGATGCGTCCAGAAAGC
>CAZBKR010000263.1:0-2384 GCA_964492455.1 uncultured Oscillospiraceae bacterium | reverse complement strand
AGAGCGGAGCCAACGGCTGGGTCATGCGGATGGCCGCCCGCGCCCCGCTGCCCGGGCAGTTGCGGTTGTGGTCCTTCCAGTCCATCGCGCACGGGGCGGATTTTGTCAGCTGGTTCCGCTGGCGGACGGCATCGTTCGGTACCGAAATCTACTGGCACGGCATCCTGGATTACGACAACCGTGACAACCGGAAACTCCAGGAGGTCAAGAGCACCATCGCGGATGCCGCAAAGCTCCCCGGACTGGCAGGGTTGCCGGTGCAGGCGAAAGTCGCGATCCTCCGGGACTACGACAATCTCTGGGACGGCGAGGACGACCTCTGGCACGGCCCGATGCGGCGCGCGGGTGAAGCCGCCTGGTTTGAAGCGCTTCAGACGACACACACCCCTTACGATATCGCCTATCTGCATGACGGCACCGCCCCGGTGGAGCTGGCGCGGTACGATCTGGTCATTTACCCGCATGCCACGATCCTTTCCCCCGCGCGGGCCGCAGTGCTCGAAGCATATGCCGCTGGCGGAGGCAGGCTGCTGCTCGGAGCACGGTCCGGTTACAAGGATCTGCGCGGACAATGCCCGATGGAGCCTGCGCCCGGGCCGGTCGCGGGTCTGTGCGGTGCGACCGTGCTGGAAGGCAGCATGGTGACCCCGGCCGATGCGCCTTCTCATGCGAATTGGGACGGGGTCCGGCTCGACACCCCGCTGTGGAACGATGTGCTCGATCCGGATCCGGCGGCGGGGACAAAGGTGCTCGCCTGGTATGCGGCCGGGCGCTTTGAGGGCACGCCTGTGCTGACCGGGCGTTCGGTCGGCGCGGGGCAGGTGCACCTGTTCGGTGCGGGATACACCGCGGAAGCCGCACGCGCGCTGCTGGCGGGGTTCGGGGCCGCGACTCCCTACAGGGATCTGCTGGAACTCCCTGCGGGCTGCGAACTCGCGGTGCGCGGAGAAGGCGCGGAACGGCTGTTTTTTGTTCTGAACTACGGGGATGAAACGACAATTATCCTCAAGAAATTGTTTATCGACCGTTTGACAGAGGAGAAAAAGATCGGGGAGACGCGGGTCGGACGATTCGGGGTCCGGGTGCTTTCCCTGAGCGCGAAGGAGGGAACAGTATGAGTCTTACCGGCTTCATCGGACTCGGTATCATGGGGCGACCTATGGCCCGGAATCTGCTGCGGAACGGACAGGGCCTTCTGGTGTACGACATCGACCCGGCTGCCATGCAGATGCTGACGGACCACGGGGCGCGGGCCGCGACCGGACCTGCACAGATCGGGGCGGAGTGCGAGATGATCTTCCTCTCGCTTCCTGCCGCGGCGCATGTACGCCAGGTGTTGAACAGTACTGACGGGGTGCTCTCGACCGCCCGGCCGGGGACAATGGTGGTGGATACAAGTTCTCTGTCGCCCGCGGACTCGCGCGGGATCGAAGAGCAGTGCCGCGTCTGCGGGGTGCTGATGCTGGACGCGCCGGTCAGCGGAGGGGAGCCCAAAGCGATCGACGGAACCCTGGCTTTCATGGTAGGCGGACGTGAAGACGCATTTGAGAAAGTCAAACCATTGCTGCTCCAGATGGGGGCCTCCGCGATCCTGGTGGGCGGTCACGGCGCCGGGTCCATGGCCAAACTGGCGAACCAGATCATGGTGAACCTCGGGATCGCGGCCATGGCGGAGGCCATGATGCTGGCAGTCCGGGGCGGGGTGGACCCGGGCAAGGTGTACGACGCGGTGCGGGGCGGCCTGGCTGCCAGTACGGTGCTGGACGCCAAGATGCCCATGGTTCTCAACCGGGACTTCAAGCCCGGCGGCCGGATCTCGATCAACCGGAAAGACATCCATAACGTGCTGGAGACCGCCCGCTCCCTCAATATGGAATTGCCGCTCACCTCGGTACTCGGAGGCATCTTTACCTGGCTGGACACCGCCGGGATGGCGGATCTGGATCACTCCGCGATTGCCCGCTACTACGAGGCGGCCGCGGGGATGGAAATCCGCGGCACGCAGGAGGAAGTATGAATCGTCTGCGGGGGTTGACCCCGCAGGAGGCTGCCGCGCGGTACCCTGCCGCGGATCCGGCCGCGGCAGCGGCACTGCTCGAGGCGGAGCTTGCGCGGGACGACACCAAGATCGTAGTCCTCGACGATGACCCGACAGGAGTCCAGACCGTGCACGGGATTTCGGTGTTCACCGACTTTTCGCAAGCCTCCATCGCGGAAGGATTTGACGAGCCCGGCCGGATGTTTTTTATCCTCACCAACTCGCGCAGCCTCTCCCGCGCGGAGACAACGCGTCTGCACGAAGGGCTCGCGCGCGACATCGCAGCTGTGGCCCGCGCCCGCAACCGGCGGTTTGTCCTGATCTCCCGGAGCGATTCCACGATGCG
>CAZBKR010000262.1:0-2397 GCA_964492455.1 uncultured Oscillospiraceae bacterium | reverse complement strand
CCGCGCCAATAGGAGAACCATTCCAGATCGGTCCCCGGCTGACAGAAAAATTCCATTTCCATCTGTTCGAATTCGCGGGTGCGGAACGTGAAGTTGCCGGGGGTGATTTCGTTGCGGAACGCCTTGCCGATCTGGCAGATCCCGAAGGGGATCTTGCGGCGGGCGGTACGCTGCACATTGCGGAAATTGACAAAAATGCCCTGCGCGGTTTCGGGACGGAGATACAGCTCGGCTTTGTTGTCTTCGGTCACGCCCTGAAAGGTTTTGAACATGAGGTTGAACTTGCGTACACCTGTAAAATCCCGTTCGCCACAAGTCGGACAGGGGATCGCCTGTTCACGGATATATGCCATCAGACGTTCTTCGTCCCAGCCGTCCGCGGTTCCTTCCCTGCCGTTGTCGCGATTCCAGTCTTCCACGAGCTTGTCCGCACGGTGGCGGGCCTTGCACGCGCGGCAGTCGATCATCGGATCAGTAAATCCACCGACGTGCCCGGAAGCCACCCAGACCTGCGGATTCATAAGGATCGCACAGTCGACTCCCACATTGTAGGGATTTTCCTGCACGAACTTTTTCCACCAGGCAGCCTTGACGTTGTTCTTGAGCTGGACGCCCAGCGGGCCGTAATCCCACGCGTTGGCGAGGCCGCCGTAAATTTCAGAACCGGCATAGACAAAGCCGCGGTTCTTGGCCAGCGCCACGATTTTTTCCATGGAGGTTTCCATCAGTCTTCCATCTCCGCTTTTCCGTCGTTATCGCTGCCGGAATCGTCCGCGACCAGAAGCTCTGCCATCGGATCCGCAGCTTCTTCAGGCACTTCGCCGATCTCCTGGATCTGACGGAGGATGGCAGCGGGATCCTGCTCCGTATCCGGCTCGTCCAAATGGTTGAACATCTCTTTGATGTTTTCGACGGCGGCTTCATTTTCAGCCATTCGCATCTTTTCCAGCCGGGCGGCTTCGATTTCCGGGCGGATCGGAATATAGAAATCTTTGATGCCCCTGATGGACTGGATCTGATACTCGTCCAGTTCCTGGCAGGCAATGGACACATTGTTGGGGGAGTCGGTATCGACGAGCGGCTGCGCGCCCTCCACCAGCTGACGGGCCCGCTTGGCAATGAGGATTGCCAGCGAGTACCGGTTGTCCACATGAGGGAGCAGTTGTTCAATTTGGGGTTTGACCAGCATGTAAGTACCTCCTGTTTGTATCTGCGTATGCGCCGGCACCGCCGGGGGGTTCATTCGGTTTGGATCAATGTTTCCTCGATCCCGGCCTGTCGTTTATATCGGCTCCGTTCGGCCCGGATGATCGACTGTATCAACCCGGCCGCGGTTTCCACACTCTCATTGGTCACAACATAATCGAAAAGGGAGGCTTTACCCAGTTCGGACCGGGCTTTTTCAAGCCGCTTCTCCATTTCCTCCGGTTGCTCGGTTCCGCGGCGCAGCAGTCTGTTGCGCAGTTCCGCGAACGAAGGCGGCAGTAAAAATACGCTGACCGCGTCGTGCATCCGCTCCAGAACAGCGAGCGACCCGGGCACCGTTACGTCCATCACAACGTCGATCCCTCGCGAAATCGCCTCTTCGAGAGGAGCCGCCGGGGTACCGTAATAATTGCCGCAGTATTCGTCGTACTCCAGAACCTCGTCTGCCGCGATCATTTCTTCGAAACGGGCACGTGAGACAAAATGATAGGAAACTCCGTCGATTTCGCCGGGACGGACCGGGCGCGTGGTCGCGGACACCGAGTGCAGCAAACCGGGCTCCAGTTCGCGCAGGCGGCGGATGACCGTTCCCTTGCCGACTCCGGACGGACCGGAAACGCAAATCAGGATCCCGCGGGACGCGGGATGCGGGTTCATGTTTCCTCCGGCGCGTCGGCCATTTCGCGCCCGATCTCCTCCACCGTCAAAGCGGAGAGAACGATATGATCACTGTCGGTCACGATCACCGCACGTGTCTTGCGCCCCGAAGTGGCGTCGATCAACGTTCCACGATCACGGGCGTCCGCCAGCATGCGTTTGACCGGAGATGAATCCGGATTGACCACGGCAATCACCCGCCGGGACGATACCATGTTTCCAAAGCCGATTTTGATGAGATCCACACGTTCCTCCGGGTTTGACTCCGTGCCGGTCATTCGATGTTCTGTATCTGCTCTCGGATCTTTTCGAGTTCGGTTTTCATGCCGATGACGAGATTGGTGATCTCAATGTCGTTGGCTTTGGAACCGATCGTGTTGATCTCGCGGTTGATTTCCTGGACGATGAAATCGAGCTTTTTACCCAGCACCCCGCCGGTACGTACTGCGCCGCGGAACTGGGAGAGATGACTCTTGAGACGGACCAGCTCCTCGTCGATAGCGCATTTGTCAGCAAACAGGGCAACTTCGCCGG
>CAZBKR010000261.1:0-2407 GCA_964492455.1 uncultured Oscillospiraceae bacterium | reverse complement strand
CCGGCATCTCTGGGCTCAACTGGTGCAAGCGCTGGGCGATCCGGCAGAAGACAACCAGGAGATACGACATGGCAAGACCCTTTAAATGGCGGCGCATCGACAGCCCGCCTGCCGTGCCGGAATTTACTCCGGCGGGGGGCGGCGATCCGGCAGGAGGTGTCAACACCCTCCTGGTCGAAGAATATGAGGCCATCCGGCTCAAAGACGCGCTCGGGCTCGAGCAGGAAGCCTGTGCGGAGCGGATGCAGGTTTCCCGCGCCACGTTCCAGCGCATCCTGTCGAATGCCCGTGAGAAAATAGCAGACAGCCTGGTGCAGGGCAAGGGCATCCGGATCGAGGGCGGGAACTGGCGCAGGCGGATGTGTGAAGTGGTCTGCAGACAGTGCGGAAACCACTGGGAAGCGGACTCGGATATGATGTCGGCCGAGGACGATGACAGTCTTCGCTGTCCGCGGTGCGGGTCAGACGATATCGTCTGCGTACCGGTCGCACGGTACGGCCGCGGTCGAGGTCCGGGATTCGGTGGAGGGCGAGGCAGAGGCAGAGGTGCCGGCGGCGGTCCACCGGATGACGGCGGGGGATTTTGCCGCGGGAGCTGCTGGCGGTACGGCCAAGACGACAACCCGGAGACCGGTCAACCCGATCCGGAGGCTCCAGAAGAACCATAACCAGACAACCGTCCGGGCATCAGAAAGCGGAGATCGCGTCGATCATCCGCTTTTTGTTTTGCCGCGTGTGGTGCGGACTCGCTGGACCATCAGGAATACTCCCAGTGCCAACAGTGCCGCACCAGTGACCCGCAGGACGGTATCGGTCTGTTCGACAGCGCCAGGCAGGATTGCCTGCGAGGGATCGTCAGGGTCATAGGCTACCTGCAGGACGGTGCCGACCGCCGCCGGATTGGATTTGGAAACGTTGGATACGATTTTATAGGTCCGGCCCTGGACCCGGTACTCCACGATTTCCGCGAACCGGGTAATCGGTCTGCTGTTCCGGTCCAGATCTCCCTTTTCCTGGTGTCCGACGATCTTTCCCCGCACTTCGACATAATCGGCCGTTTCCTCCCCGCGCCGCGCGGCGGACAGAAAGGAATAGCCCAGCACCAGAATCCCCACCAGCACCAGCACCGCCGCGGAGATCCACAGCCGGCGTGCTGCGCGTGCGGGATCGACCGGCGGTGTATACCGGGACTGCAGGCTGTTCGACATGCCGTATCACCTCGCCTTTCCGACGAAACCCGCCCGGGTTCCGGGCGGAAGGCAACCGTTCTTTCTCTCTCCAAGATAGCACCATCGGTGCATCTGTGGTGCTCTGTCCGGTCGGCGACGTCGCGCTTGATTTGAGAAGCAAGCAAGGTGGATTCGGTACGCATCTCTATCAGGACAGCAGCCACACCTCCGCAGATGCGACATCCCGGAACAGACGGAAGTGAGGGCCGTCGTTTGCCTCTCGCACCATCTCGAGAAAATGCGAGGTGCCGCGGGGCGTGTCGCCCGTTACCAGCGCGAACCGGATGCCATAGTTCACCATTTTCTGGAGAATCGCACCTGCGACTCCGTTTTTGAGGGTGAAAAAAGCGTCTCCAAAAAGGGATATGCCATGGGGAGGCCCTTTCTGTCTTACTCGCCTTTCATATCAATCACGTCGGCCTTGTGGTCGAGAATCTCTACACACTGGCGGATCGAGTCCCCGATCGCCCGGTCGATGTCATCCGGTTCGACGCCGAGCGGCTCGCATCCGAGCGACTTGTCGATGAACTGGTTGGAGCATTGCAGTGCGGCGAACCTGACCATGTGCAGTCCGGCTTGCTGTCCTTTCGCCTTCTGATCCCGCATGATCCTTTTCCCTCCCAGCACGTACATCCAGGTGGGAATCGTAAGGATCTTTTTGTCCGGCGTTCCGAGATGCCGGTGAACGATGGTCAAAAATTCTTTCCACGTCTTGTTGTAGTATCCGATCGGATAGCAGGTGCCGCGCCGGTTGGTTTCCAGCGCCCCCGCAGTCGCCTGTGCGACCTGCCGGACCGTGACCATGGTGGTGCCGCCTTTGGGGAACAGTGTGAAACCCTTCATCCCGCGCAGCATCTCGACGAGGAACACCCAGACCGGCTTACGGCCGGGCTGTGCGCCAAAGATGTAGGGCAACTCCAGAATCGCAACATCAAAATCCTCATCGGCAAAGGAAAGCGCCATCTCTTCCTGATCCCGGCGGCTTCGGATATAGGGATGCCATTTCGTGAGCTCTTCTTCCGGCCGAACCTTGTCAAAATGCGAAAAGTAGGACCCGTAGATGACACAGTGCCGGACACCGCATTCCTTTGCGATCTGAAGGATTCTTTTGAGCGGGTCGATGTTGTACTTTTTGAACAGGTCGTAGATCGGCGGCGGCCCTTCCACCCGTTCGTCGA
>CAZBKR010000260.1:0-2410 GCA_964492455.1 uncultured Oscillospiraceae bacterium | reverse complement strand
CGGAGGCACAGGAGGTCCCCATCATGTACATGAAGGGACGCTTGATCTGGCCGGAAGCGCGGACGACGTGGGACCAGGTCATGTAGGCGGCTTCCCGGCGCTGATCCGCGTACAGGAGGGGGAGTTCGGGTTGTTTGGCGAGGAAGGACTCGAAGTCCCGCGTGACGTCCGCCAGACCCTCTTCGTAGGTTGGATACGCGTCCCTGAGCCACCCGGCGTGCGTGAATTCCTCGACCGCGAGCAGGAGCTGCCCGTTCTCATCCGGGAGCACATCTCCACGGACGATCGGGGTGGTGAGCTTTTCCCAGTCCCACTTCGCGTCCATATCGATGCGCCCCCGGAGCGGGTTGAAGATCATGCAGCACACCCAGCGGAACGCGCCCTCCCAGGCTTTGTCGCCGCGCGGTTTCATGATCTCGTGGGGGACCATCTGCTTGTTCATCCGGATGCCAAGCCCGTTTTCGCCCCGGATCATCATCAGCTTGTCTTCCGCCATGCAGATCCTGAGGTTCCCGTACTGGGTCCGCAAGGTCAGCTCGGTCGCGGTCGCCCTCACCGCGTAGGGAACCTTCTTCCCGTGGTGGATCGGGTAGATGCTGATCAGCCGGTTGGTCGGCACGGAGGAGACGATGCCCCGGCGCGAGCCGATGTACAGATCCCCGCCGGCGTACCCACCGCTGCTCCCCGGTCCCGCATAGATCCCGAAGTATGCTCCGTACCGGGTGAATGCGTTGGGGCCGAAAACGAAATCGTTCTTGGCGTCGTTTTTGAACCTGGCTTCGGACACCGCGGTGAAGCGTTTGCGGACGAACTGACGGTTTTCAAATTCGTCCACCATCGCGACCGCATAGTCCGCATAGGTGATGTAGCTCCGGTTGACCGAGTTGAGGATCGCGACGTCGGTCCCGAGGGTGTATTTTCCGGTCCGGGGACCGCCGGCGTCGAAGGTCTCGGCCGGGCTCATGAACGAGTAGTTGATCTTGCTGGCCTGGAGTTTTTTGTAGGCTTCGAACGAGGCTTCCGGCACCGCGCGCATCGCGGGCGGGATGAACTCGAGCACACGTTTGGTCCGGGTCTCGTCTTTGAACAGACTGCCCGCGCCGCCGATCACGATCAGGCGGGTCTCGGGGAGGGGTTCCATCACCTGAATCAGGTGTTCCACGGTGGTCACATGCAGGTACTCGTTGCCGGGCTTGCCGAAATCCGTGCCGAACGCGTCGACCACTACGTCGAATCCTTTGAAATCCTCACTGGTCAGTTCGAAAATGTCTTTGGCGATGACCGGGTAATCGTCTTCCAGACGTCCGATCGAGGAGGGACGCGTGACGGCGACCACTTCATATCCGCGGCTTTTGGCCTCTTTCGCGATCAATCTTCCGGCTTTGCCGGTCGCACCGATGACTGCAATTTTCATCTTATTCACTCCTTCCATCTGAAGACGACTTCTCACAGGTTGCTGGCGAGATCCGCCAGCACGATGTAGGCGCAAGCCGGCCAGCTGCCTCCGAACCCGCCGCCGAAATTGCCGGTCAGCGGGTTGATCAGCATACAGAACCCGAAGTCATAAATCGCTTTGCAGTACCTCGACGCGATCTTTTTGGCTAACTCTTCGTACCCGGCGTCATACAGTCCGGTGACGATGTGGAGCTGAGTCGGCGGGAGGATGAACCCCTTGGCCATTTCGACGGTCCGGAAGTTGTCGCTCGAGAGTTTTTCCGACGCGAGGCCGTATTCCGTGAGGAGCTCGCCCTCTTCAGCGAGGTCGGCCGCCATCTTGTCGAGGATGTCTTTCGGGAGCCGTTGTCCCAGCACGATCGGCATATAGAACAGGCAGGACCCGGTCGCGATTTCTTCGTGGGTGCCGCTCTTCATCGCGATAAAGCGCTCGCCGTTCCAGAAGGTCTTGACCATGAGGTCGATGATCTCGCGGGATTTGCGGTACCAGTCCTCGATTTCCGCGGCGTCCTTGCCGAGCATTTTGCCCAGGTCGCCGAGCGATTCGTAGAGCAGTCCGAGATAGGCACACAGGTCGGGGGACTCGATCGTCGAGTACTCCATGAACGCGGTGTTGTCGTCAAAGCCCGCCTCGTCGCCGTGTTCGTACTGCGGGATTCCATCGTGGTCGTCGTCCCGGTACCGGAGGAACCAGTCCGCCCACTTCCCGAAGCCCTCGTACATGGTCTCGATCTTCTCGCGGGGCCATACACGTGCGAGGTCGTGTTTTTTCATCATCCATTTGAGCGTCCAGCCCTGGAGCGGGGGTTTGAACCACATGTAGTGGCCGCGCATGTCGTCGTAAAAGTCGGGGAGCTGGCCTACGGGGCTCGCCTCGTCCAGCGGGTTGAGCATCAGTTCCGCCGCGAGCGCGGGGTCGCCCTCGAGCGCGACCGCGTTGTGGCACATCTGCCAG
>CAZBKR010000259.1:0-2432 GCA_964492455.1 uncultured Oscillospiraceae bacterium | reverse complement strand
AAGTAGTTTTTGCGGTCGAACCGGGTGAACCGCGAGATGTCGCAGTGGGTCGCCAGGCCTGCCCGGATCGCGAACTCCACCACCTGCCGGTTAAGGACCGGGAGGGTGCCGGGCATCCCGGCGCACACCTCGCACACCTGGGTGTTGGGGGCCGCGCCAAACGCGGTGGAACAGGAGCAGAAGATCTTGGACGCGGTCGAAAGCTCCACGTGGACCTCGAGTCCGATTACGGTTTCGTATGTTTTCATGCCTTACGCCCTCCCCTGCGCGGTTTGCGTTCCGACTCCGGCCGCCTCCAGCGCCGCAGCCGCCTCGAGCAGCCTCGCTTCGCCGAACCGCGGCCCGATCATCTGTACACCGACCGGCAATCCCGCGTCGTCCGTTCCGCAGGGCAGGGAGAGCGCGGGCAGTCCTGCGAGATTGGCGGACACGGTGCAGATGTCGCTCAGGTACATTTTGAGCGGATCTTTGAGACTTTCGCCCAACAGGGGTGCGGTCGTCGGGGATACCGGACCAAGCAGCAAGTCAAAACGGGTCAGTGCCTCGTCCAGTCCGCGCCGGACCAGGGTCCGTACGCGCATGGCTTTGTCGTAGTACGCGTCGTAGTAACCCGCGCTCAGCACAAAGTTGCCCAGGAGGATCCTGCGTTTGGCCTCCAGCCCGAACCCTTCGCTGCGGGTGCGCACATACAGGTCGGAAAGGTCCTGCGCGCCTTCTGCCCGGAATCCGTATTTTACGCCGTCGTACCGGGAGAGATTGGACGATGCCTCCGCGCAGGCGACGATATAGTAAGTCGGCACCCCATACGCGAGAACGGGCAGAGAGAAGCGTTCACACGACGCCCCCAGCGATTCGAGCCGTGCCGCGGCCTGCAATACGCGATCGCGTACCGCGGGATCCAGCCCTTCACAGAAATATTCGTCCGGGATGCCGACGCGCACTCCGCGAAGGGGAAAGCTGTCGTCCCCGTCGGGCATGCCGGCAGGACGCGGTCCCCGGGCGTTGCCGGGAAGGGTCCCCCACGTCCCTGCGAGCGCGTCCATCGCCGCGGCACCCGCGCTGCCGGGGCGCACCGAGGTCGCGTCGCGCGGGTCATGTCCCGCTATGGTCGCGAACAGGGCCGCGCAGTCCGCGACGGTCCGCCCGAACGGCCCGATCTGGTCCAGCGAGGAGGCAAACGCGACCAGCCCGTACCGCGACACCGCGCCGTAGGTCGGTTTGAGCCCCACCACCCCGCAGAATGAGGCGGGCTGACGGACCGAGCCACCGGTGTCCGACCCGAGCGCGACGACCGCCTCACAGGCCGCGACCGCGGCCGCCGAGCCCCCGGAGGATCCCCCGGGCGACCGTGACAGGTCGTGCGGGTTGGCGGTGGCCGGATGGCAGGAGGTCTCGGTCGTGCTGCCCATCGCGAATTCGTCGAGGTTGGTCTTGCCGACAGGGACCGCGCCCGCTTCACGCAGGAACCGGACAACGGTCGCGTCATAGGTCGGACGGAATCCCGCCAGGAGGCGGGAGCCGCAGGTGGTCGGCCACCCGGTGACACACAGATTGTCTTTGAGCGACACCGGGATCCCGGTCATCGCGGGCAACGTGCCGACGTTCCCCGCGGCACGCGCGGCGTCGATGCGCGCCTGCGCCTTTTCCGCGGCCGCCCGGGCCTCGTCCCCGGCGACATGCACATGACTTCGCGTCAGCCCGCCGACCTCCTCGATCCGGTCGAGTGTCGCCTGCAGCACCTCGGGAGCGGACACCTCGCCCGCGCGGAGCATCCGGCCGAGTGCGGCGGCATCCAGCGCGGCCAGCCCGGCCGCGGGGGGCACTGCCCGGGTCATTCGAACGACCTCGGGGCGGCAAACTGCCCCTCTTTGGCCGCCGGCGCGTTGGCCAGGATGTGTTCCGGTCCGGGGGAGGGCTGTGCCGCATCTTCCCGGAGCACGTTGGCTTCCGGCCCCGCGGCGGCTTCCGGGGTGTCCGCGCCATAGGGGGGCACCCCCTCGGTGTCGAGCGCCGACAGGGTGGCCATGTGGCCGAGGATCGCTTCCAGGTCGCGGGCCATCCGGTCACGCTGCTCCGGCGCGAGCGCCAGGTGGGCGAGCGCCTCGAGGCGGGTGATGCGGGCTTCGTCGATGATCATCGTCAAAATCCTCCTGTCAGGGTCGTCTTACGTCGTTCCGTCGGCGGGGAGCCGGAGCCGTATATGGCTCAGGGCTCCAATCGGCCCAGGTCCCTCGGAAACAGCGAGGCCAGCCGGACGTTGGGGAGATCGAACAGCTTCATGCACAGCCGCTCGAGTCCGATTCCCAGTCCGCCGTGCGGGGGCATGCCGTGTTTGTGGATCATCAGGTAGCCGGTAAAGTCCTCCGGGTCGAGATGTTTGGCTTTCATTTTTTCCACCTGCTCCGCGTAGGAGTGGATGCGTTGCCCGCCGG
>CAZBKR010000258.1:0-2460 GCA_964492455.1 uncultured Oscillospiraceae bacterium | reverse complement strand
GGCATGGCAGAAGCAGTCGTGTGCGCAGTGGGAAGAACTTCTTCGATTCTCACGAGAGGTCCGCATCCGCCGAGCAGTACGGCACTAAGCATCCATACAAGTATCATCGCCCAGGGGGGCACTCGTTTCCGATTTGTCTTCATCCTATTCGTCCACTCTCCAAGAATAGTCCATACCTGCGAAAGAATCATCAATTGAATATGAATTTGATTGGATAGCAAAGAAAAAAGCAGCAAGTGTTCTCATTTTGTGTGCCCAGATCACAATCCGTCCAGGCTGTCCGGCCAGGACAGGAGAAATTCCAGCCCGCCATCCGGCACATTGTTGGCTTCGATCGTCCCTCCGTGCAGTTCCAGGGCGCGCCGCGCAAAGTGCAGTCCAATACCCGATCCGTGCTGTTGCTCCGCATGTTCTTTGGCGCGGTAGAACCGCTCAAAGATCCGTTCGATCTCCTCCGGAGGAAGTCCATCCCCGTGGTCGCGCACCCGGATATGGCAGATGCCGTTTTCCTTCCATCCTGTCAGTTCGACTGGCGGGCGCGCATACCGGAACGCGTTGTCCAGGAGGTTGGTCAAGACCCGTCGGAATAAAGACTCGTCAATGTTTACCCGGTGCGTGGCAGCGCAGTCCACGACCACCTGATCGGGCTGTGGACAGTGATCTGCGGCATCCTGCAAAAGGGAACACAAATCTGTCACGGAAAGGCGCAGTTCCATCGTTCCGGACTGCAAGCGGGCTGTTTCGATCAAATCATTGGTCATCTCGATCAGCCGGAGGGACTCATCCGTGATCAAGTCGACGGCGTGCTCACGCATCTCTGGAGGAAGCCACCCTTCCTTGAGTCCGAGCGCAGAGGTGCGGATGTGGGTGAGGGGGGTACGGATGTCGTGTGAGACCGAGGCCAGAAACTCCTGGCGTGCGTTTTCGTTTTCGATCACACGCGTCTTCATATAGTTGAATGCACGGGTGAGCGCTCCGATTTCGTCCTGGGTGCGTTCCTGTACATCCGCGACCGGCTCGCCCTGTGCGAGCAGACGCGCCCGCTCGGTCATCTGCCGCAGCGGCCGCATCAGCCGGTCGGCCACCAGAAAGACCAGAACTGCGGCAAGCAACACCAGCCCACCGCTGAAGAGCGCGATAGAGGTGGCCGCCGCCGCGACATCGGTATACATCTGTCCGGCGGAGGTATAGACCAGGACGGCACCGGTCCCATCGAGAAGAGGCGCGGGACCTCCGTAAAACACATAGGGGGCGTCATTGTCGTCCCGGTAAACCAGTTCGCGGAACACCGTCTTATTCTGTGCGATTAAGAGCAGATCGTCCTGGATCTCCCGGGTCCGGATGCCCAGGCCTTCGGGCACTGCTGTCTCGACCTCGGCGGGGTCGTAGCGCAGCACATAGATTTTGCATTTCCCGACGCGGGAAACCAGATCCACGGCCGACGCCAGATCTTCATCGTTGACGGCGCCGGCGGCATGTTCGCGGATCAGGCGTGCGGATTCGGCATACACCGCACGCAGGTCTTCGTATTTTTCATTGACAATCGCGCGGCGATAAGAGGCAAACAGGAGCAGCGCCGCGGTCACAATCAGGACGAGGCAGACCAGCGAAAATGCCAGTGCGACCCGCACCGAGATGTGTTTCATTTTTTGCCTTCGAGCCTGTAGCCGACGCCAAACACGGTGCCGATGTAATTGCTGTACTCCCCGAGCGCCTTGCGGAGCCGCAGGATGTGGACGTCGATGGTGCGGGAATCGACCAGGGTGGAGTATCCCCACACATTGTTGATAATCTGCTCACGTGTCAGGACCTGGCCCGCGTTTTTGGCGAGGAAATGCAGCAACTGGATTTCCTTCGGCTTGAGCCCGAGGATCTGCTCGCCGCCCACGTAGACCCGATACCGTTCCATGTCGATCGACAGTTCGCCGACCGTTACGGTGCGCGACGTGACCTTGCCGGTTTCCCGGAGTTGCGCGCGGATGCGCAGGAGGACTTCGCGGGGGTCAAACGGTTTGACAATATAGTCGTCTGCGCCGGCCTCAAATCCCTTTTCCTTGTCAGTCAGCATGTCGCGTGCGGTCAGGAAAATGACCGGTACGCTGTGTCGCGCGCGAATGCGACGGAGGGTTTCAAACCCGTCCATTTCGGGCATCATCACATCCAGCAGGATGATGTCGATCGGCATGGTCTCGAGCAGATCTACCGCTGATTGCCCGTCGTGGCAGGTGATCGCTTTGAGCCCTTCGCTTTCCAGAAACGCCTTGAGCAACATGCAGATGCTTTCGTCGTCGTCGACGATCAGAACGGTGATCTTTGTCATACTGTTATCCTCCCGATAGAGTGAAGCCCGATAGAGTGGAGCTCGATCCAGGCTATTTCTCTTTCAGTGTATCGGAAAGTTTCGGGAAAATGTGACATGATAGTTTGTTTTTTTTGGGTTTCACACGTTTTTGCTCATGA
>CAZBKR010000257.1:0-2551 GCA_964492455.1 uncultured Oscillospiraceae bacterium | reverse complement strand
TTGCATATGAGATATTTTGTCGTGGACGCATTTGCCGAAGAGGTGTTCAAGGGCAATCCGGCCGGGGTCTGTCTGTTAGAGGCGTGGCTGGACGACCAGACACTCCAGCACATCGCAGCGGAAAACAATCTGGCTGAGACGGCGTTCGTTGTATCTCGTGGTGACCGGTACGATTTGCGATGGTTTACACCAGAGACGGAAATCGATTTGTGCGGACATGCGACGCTGGCCAGCGCGTTTGTTCTCACCCGGTTTGTGGATCCCAATCAGACGGTTTTGCGGTTTTCAACCATGAGCGGAGAACTGACGGTGGAACGGCAGGGAGATCTGTTCGTAATGGACTTTCCCGCCCGCAAGCCTGTCCAGATTCCCGTGACTCGTCAAATGGAGGAGGCCATCGGTGTTCCCGTGCGGGAGGCGCACCGCTCCCGCGACCTGCTCTTACTGATCGATTCGGAAGAGCAGGTTCGAAGCCTCAAGCCGGATCTGGGTCTTGTCGCACGTCTGCCGGATTGCTTTGCGTTGATCGTGACGGCCAAAGGGGATAAAGCCGACTTTGTATCCCGATTTTTCGTACCTAATGCCGGCATCCCGGAAGATCCAGTGACCGGCTCATCGCATTCCACGCTTATCCCGTTCTGGGCGGATAAGCTGCAGAAGCAAAAAATGACGGCAAGACAGCTTTCTAAAAGGGGTGGAACGCTCTACTGTGAAAATTGTGGGGAATGCGTGAAGATCGCGGGCCACGCGGTACTGTATCTGCAGGGCGAGATTATTTTGGAGTGAGGGGATGAAGATGCAGGATTTTCCATCATTCATGAAAAGAGCAGACAACAAGGTCCCGCAAGAACAGCAAAACACCCCTGATATTGAAGGATTTTACTATACCGCTGCAGACGGAAGTCAGATGGCGTGCTGGACCTGCCTGGCCGACCGGGTTTCCCGGGAACACAGGCACGATTTCGATGAGTATGTGCTCTGTGTCGAGGGCGAATATGTGGCGATCATCGACGGGGTAGAGACCACGTTGTACGCTGGCGAAGAACTCGTGATCCCGCAAGGATCGCTGCAGAGTGGACGGTGCAAAGCCGGCACGAGGACGATTCATGCTTTTGGAGGTCCCCGTGTGAAGCCGGCATCCGATGGCACCCCATCTCAAAAGACATGCCACATGATCGGCATGACGGTCAAGGTCACGATTGACCGTCCTTTGGGGAGTCGTCATCCAAACCACCCGGACATTCTGTATCCCGTCAATTACGGATATGTCGAAGGGGTGATGGCGCTGGACGGGGAGGAGCAGGATGCTTATGTGCTGGGAGTAGGACACCCGGTACGGACCTTTACAGGGCAGATCGTTGCGGTAATCCGCCGCCATGACGATGTCGAGGAAAAATGGGTGGTGGCGCCGCCGGGGCAACACTTCACCCGGGAGGAAATCATGGAACAAGTCAGGTTCCAGGAGCAATTTTTCGATACGGAAATCCGCATGTGAGTGATGATCCACTGCCATAAAACTACTATACGAAGGAGCAAAGAGTGTTCGCAAAAACGGCGATGGAACTGGCGCGAGCGATTCGGGAACGGCAGCTGGGCATAGAAGAGTTAGCGCGATATTATCTCGACCGGATCGCACGTGCAGACGGTCCGGACGGTCTCAATACAGTTGCGGAAGTCAACGAGGAGCTGTTGGAGGAGGCCAGACGGATGGATGCCAGGACCGCCAACCGGAGCGGCGCACTGTTCGGGTTGCCGCTTCTGGTCAAGGACAACATCGATGTGGCGGGGCTGCACACCACTGCAGGCAGTCTCGCGCTGGCCGACAATCTGGCTGTGCGGGACGCCCGTGTCGTGGCCAATATGCGCCGCAACGGCGCTTTGATCCTGGGCAAAACCAACATGACAGAGTTTGCCAACTATACCGGACAGGACATGCCCGGAGGATACAGTTCGCGTGGGGGACAAGTCAGACATGCGTACGACCGCAACAAAAATCCCAGCGGCTCGAGTTCCGGATCGGCTGTCGCTGTGTCGGCCGGATTGTGCGCTGCGGCCCTGGGAACGGATACTTCGTTTTCCATCGTCGGATGTGCCACTGAAAACGGAGTGACGGGTCTCAAGCCGGCTTACGGCTCCTTGTCTCAACAGGGGATTGTCCCGATTGCCCACACATTCGACAGTGCGGGTCCCATCACCCGAGACCTGTCCGACGCGTTGCTGATCTACTCGGGTATGCGGGACACCGCGATCCGGCCCGTCCAGCCCATGCGGCCGGAGAGCATCCACCTGGCCGTCAACGTGTTTCGGAGAGATCAGGTGTCCGATGCGCAGCAGGCAAGGTACGAGGTCTTGCTGGACGCGCTCAAAGCGGACGGTGTCCGCATCACCGAGGTCACGCACGCTGCGCCGATGCATTATAAAGACATCTGCCGGTGTGAGTTCCGCAACGATCTCGAATCGTATCTTGGCAGTGCAGGGGCAGGACTTCGGTCGCTTCGGGAAATCGTCGGGTATTACGAGGCGCGTCCGGAACAGATGATGAAGTACGGCA
>CAZBKR010000256.1:0-2565 GCA_964492455.1 uncultured Oscillospiraceae bacterium | reverse complement strand
CCGTCGACACGGATGCTCCCTTTGGTCGAGAGGACCACCTGATCCCGGGGTGTGCCTTTGATCGCCATCCCGACCATGTCTTCCGTCCGGTAGGCTTCCGCGGTGTCGACCAGGTTGATCCCCGCCGCCAGTGCACGCTTCACGATGTCGGCGCTATCCTGCGCGCTTTTTCCGGCGGACTGCCCGATGCGCGAATGCCCGCCGCAGCCAAGACCGGCTTCGGTGACGCGGATGTCGGATTTTCCCAGTTCACGTGTCTTCATTCTGCCCTCCCTTTCGTCCCTTTCGGTATTCAGAGGCCTTCCACAATGGTGCCGACACCATCCAGGATGTACTTGGGTGTATAGGGGAATTCCCGGATCGCATCACGGGTTGTCACTCCCGACAGCACCAGTACGGTATCGAGTTCGGACTCGATCCCCGAGATGATGTCGGTATCCATCCGGTCCCCGATGATCGCGGCTTCCTCGCGCGCGACACCCAGCCGGCGGATACCGGTCCGCATCATCAGCGGATTGGGCTTGCCAACAAAATACGCTTTGCGCCGGGTCGCGATTTCGATGGGGGCGATGAGCGCGCCGCAGGCCGGGATGATCCCGTATTCTCCCGGTCCGGTGATGTCCGGATTGGTTCCGATCAGCCGGGCGCCCGCAAGCACAAGCGTGACCGCGCGGACGATGCTTTCATAATTGTAGTTACGCGTTTCACCGACGATCACATAGTCCGGATTGACATCGTTCATTGTAATGCCTGACTCATAGAGTGCGTTGAGAAGACCGGCTTCACCGATTACATAAGCACTGGCACCGGGTTTCTGACTGGCGACAAAATCCGCGGTAGCAAGCGCACTGGTGTAAAAGTGCTCCTCACCGATATCCAGGCCCAGACGGGCCATTTTCTGTTTGAGCTCCCGCGGAGAGCGCTCCGAACTGTTGGTGAGAAACAAAAACCGCTTGTTTTCGCGACACAACCATCCGACAAAGTCCGCAACCCCGGGCAGCAGCCGGTTGCCGTGATAGATCACGCCGTCCATGTCGCACAGGAAACCTCGTTTTTCTCGCAGAGAGTCCATCGTCCAAGCACCTCCGTCACCGCCCGTCTTTGCGGGTGCGGCCTATTACCAGATTACACGAAAAGCCGGAGGCCGGCTGCCACATTTCCGCCACGATTCCCGGAGCCCGGCGTGATAAAATGGCCGCGGAGGTATATCAGTATGCTGCATCCGTTTCATCGCATCTCTATCAAACCGGTCTTCCGGATCGCCGCGATCGTGTTGCTCGCTTTTGTTTTCATCTCCTCCCTGGCCGCCTGTTCGACGGGCAAGTCCGGTCCGTCGCTCGCGGTTTCCTCCTATCTGGATACGGTGCGCGTGATGGACACCCAGGCCGGCAACGCCTTCTTGCTCCATCCCACTGTGGAGGGAGACCTCCTCCTCAGTGGACGCGAATCCCAGCTTCCCACGGAAGACGAGACCTATCTCCGGTTGTTTGAAGAATCCATCACCAAGATCTGGAATGACATGTCGTATAAAATCAAAGCCTCCTCCATCACCGGAGACACTGCGGTGGTCGCGGTCGAGGTCACCATCGCAGACATGACCACGCTCGAGGGGATGATGACCTCCGCGGCCTTTGACGCGATGAACCAGCTGCCGGAGATCCAGAACCGGGTCATCACCGAGGTGATGGTCGAAGAACTCCAGTATGCCGCGGCATCCACCGCCTCCCAGCTGATCACACACACCATACGGCTGGATCTGAAAAACGTGGACGGCACGTGGAAGATCCTCGACCACAAAGTGCTGGGCAGGACTCTCATCGGCAATATCTCCGCCCTGTTGATTCCAACGACCTGAACCGCACCCGACCTTTGCTCATCTGCTGCGCCGTGACCGGTTGTCACGGCTTTTTTTTCGTCATCTCACCCTTATAAGACCACGATATGACAGGGTTGTCATATTGGGAAAAAGGTGATACGATGCCCCCGTGGAGGTGATCTCGTGCCAACGGACACATTCCGGAATCTTCCGGAAGAAAAGCAGTCCCGCATATTCGATGCCGCGATCCGGGAGTTTTCGGAGCAGCCGTTCCGTCACGCCTCGATCAACCGTATTGTCAAAGAGGCGGAGATCCCGCGCGGAAGTTTTTACCAGTACTTCCACGGCAAAGAAGATCTGTACCTGTATGTCATCGGGGAGATCGGCAAAGAAAAGATGGCCGCGGTCCAGGCGGCCGGCGCGCCGCCGCCCGAGGCGGATTTTTTTGAGAACATGCTGTTTATGGCCCGGAACTCGCTGGAATGGTCGAAGACCCAGCCGGTGTATACCCGGATCGGCATGTTGCTGGAACTGGACGACAGCGAGTTTGTCGATAAATTCAAAGCGATGGCGCGCGATGGGCTCGCGGTGATCCGGGAACTGATCGTCCGGGATCAGCGCCGGGGTCTCATCCGTCCGGATCTCGACCCGGGATTTTTGCTGGACATCTACTACTCGATCAACATGAAACTGCTGTCGGACCATTATCGGAACGGGGGATCGGACGAGGTGCTGCTGGAGAAGCTCGC
>CAZBKR010000255.1:0-2577 GCA_964492455.1 uncultured Oscillospiraceae bacterium | reverse complement strand
TCAACCTGTTTTTTCAGATCTTTTTCTTTCTTCTTCTGCGGACGGATGATGATCAGATACATCAATCCGAACATAAGAACCAACGGGACGACCAGCGTAAGCAGGGACGAAGGGTCCGTATTGGCCGTCAAAAACAATCTGTTGACAATAGGGGTGATCAAAGTCATCCGAGGTGTCCTCCTAATCGTATAGAAAACGGGAATAGCTGGAACAAATGATACCCCATACGCAGGGGTGGTGCAACCTCAGCGGGGAAATCCGCTTATAACGGACGGATTTTCTTATCAAATGTCCCTCTGTCACGCCATTCATCCCGCAAGTCGAGCAGACGATCCTGCCGGATGGCCTCACGGACCTGCCGCATAAGAGACATAAGAAAATAGAGGTTGTGCCAGGAAGCAAGGCGCAGCCCGTACAGTTCATTCGCCTTGATCAGATGGCGGATATACGCTCTGGAGTGATCCCTGCAGACCGGGCAGTCGCACAGGGGGTCGAGCGGTCCGAAATCACGGGCACAGGTTGCGTCACGTACGATCAGGCGTCCCCGCGCGGTGAACACCGTGCCGTTGCGGCCGATCCGTGTCGGGAGTACACAGTCAAACATGTCGATGCCCCGGATGGATCCTTCCACCAAATGATCCGGCGATCCCACCCCCATGAGATATCGGGGACGGCCGGCAGGCAGCAGCGGAACGGTTTCCTCCAGCATGTGGTACATATCCGCAGCGGGTTCTCCGACGCTCAGCCCGCCCAGCGCATAACCCGGCAGATCGATCGACGTGATCTCTCTCGCGCTCTGTTTGCGCAGATCCGGAAATGTTCCGCCCTGTACGATCCCGAACAGTGCCTGCTCCTGAGGCCGTGCATGACTGGCGACACAGCGTTCGAGCCAGCGGGTCGTGCGTTCCAGCGACCTTTTCACATAATCGTGGTCCGCGGGCCATGGCGCACACTCGTCAAAAGCCATCACAATGTCCGACCCGAGATCGTTCTGGATCCCGATCGATTTTTCGGGTGTCAAAAACTGGCGTGAGCCGTCCAGATGAGATCGAAAGGCGACGCCCTCCTCCGTAATCCTGCGCCTGTCCGCAAGACTGAATACCTGAAAACCCCCGCTGTCGGTCAGGATGGCTCCGTCCCAGTTCATAAAACGGTGCAGCCCACCAGCCTCGCGCACGATGTCCTGTCCCGGGCGCATCCAGAGGTGATAGGTATTGGATAACAGGATTCCCGCTCCCATGCCCTTCAATTCCCCGGGAGACATCCCTTTGACCGAAGCCTGCGTTCCCACCGGCATAAATGCGGGGGTTTCAAACGATCCATGAGGGGTATGTACAACACCGAGGCGCGCGCCGGATTGACGGCAGACATGCAGCAACTCGTACCGGACCGGTTGGTCACTCACAGTGTCTCCCCCCTATCAAATGATTGTTTAACCCGTCGAGACAAAAACATAGCGTCTCCAAAACTGAAAAATCGATATTCCTTTTCGACGGCTTCTTCGTATGCCGTCATGACATGTTCACGTCCTGCAAAAGCAGAAACAAGCATTATTAAAGTGGATTCCGGAAGATGAAAATTGGTCAACAAGGCATCGATGCCTTTGAATTGATAGCCCGGTACAATGAAAATCTCTGTCCACCCGCTGCCCGGATGAACCAACCCGCGCTCATCCGCTACCGTTTCTATCACCCGACAGGTGGTGGTTCCAACCGCCACTACCCGACCGCCGTTTTGGCGCGTCCGGTTGATGAGATCCGCGCACGCTTCCGACATTTCATAGTATTCGCGGTGCATGACGTGGTCGGATAAGTCCTCTGTCTGAACCGGGCGAAACGTCCCCAGTCCCACATGCAACGTCAACTCAGCAACCGGAATACCCCGGTCGCGGATCTCCTGGAGCATCTCATCCGTAAAATGGAGACCTGCGGTCGGCGCGGCGGCCGAACCTGCATAGCGGGCATATACGGTCTGATATCGCTCCCTGTCTTCGAGCGTTTCATGGATGTACGGCGGCAACGGCACCGCACCGGCCCGTTCCAGCAGAGCCTCCCAGGGAGAATCGAACTCGAACCGAACCACCCTGTTCCCATCCGGGAGAATCTCCATGACATCCGCCTCCAGCTCTCCCGGCAAAAAGACAATACGGTGCCCTGGCCGGACGCGACGTCCCGGACGGACGATGGTCTCCCAGTTATACGAGTCCCTGCGTTCCAGAAGCAGGATCTCGACCTCCGCACCTGAATCCGAACGATGTCCGATCAACCGGGCTGGAATCACACGGGTATTGTTGACAACCAGGCAGTCTCCCGGATCCAGCTGATCAGGAAAATCGGAAAACTGGAGATGGCGAATTGCACCGTCCTCTCCGTCGAGGCACAACAGTCGTGAGCCGTCCCGCCGGGAAGCAGGGTGCTGCGCGATCAGACGGGTTGGAAGATCGTAATGGAAATCGGATTTTTTCATGTTGCCTTTCCCTGACGGATCCCGTCCAGTCCGGAGCGGGCATGGAAATCGCAGCGGTCGAGTCACAGGGCATTATACGGATAATTGACGGTCGTGTACAGGGAATGATAT
>CAZBKR010000254.1:0-2614 GCA_964492455.1 uncultured Oscillospiraceae bacterium | reverse complement strand
TCGGCCTGATACCATTTTCCGGCTGTTGACAGAAGAGGAGAGCGGCCGCATCCGGGACATCGATGCGTCGCAGACGATCGGAAGAGCCTGGCGCCTGGTGGAGGGGCGGCGAGAGCTTGTCGAAATCCACTATGAGGATCCGGATTTCCCCAACGGATTCGAGGATCATCTGGCACGCTTGCGGGAAACCATTCAAACGGGTGGCTTTGCGATGGGTGCGTACCGCGACGGGCGTCTGGTCGGATTCTGCACGGTGGAGCGCCAGTTGTTCGGATCACAGGCTAACATGGCGCTGCTGGATCAGCTGTTTGTCTCCAGAGCGTACCGGGGACAGGGGATCGGTAAACAGCTGTTCCATAAGGCCGCCCACGCAGCCGGAGAATGGGGTGCAGACCGGCTCTACATCTGCGCAGGGTCGGCAGAGGAAACCATCGCGTTCTATCACGCGATCGGATGTGATGAAGCCCGGGAAGTCGATCCGGTGCTTGCGGAATCCGATCCGCGGGATCTGCAGCTGACGTTCGAGATCAGATGACCGGCTCATTGTTCCCATTCGGAGGATTTGAGTGGCGACTGCTGGCCCTGCAAGACAGGAGGGCTCTCCTTATCTCCGAATATATTCTTGAACAACGTCCTTACCATGACGCGTATATTGAGACTACCTGGGCGGATTGTTCACTGCGCAGATATCTGAACGGGACGTTTTTTGATCGATTCAGCGAAGCGGATCATGCGGCCGTTCTCCCGGTCCTCAATAAGAATGACGACAACCAATGGTACGGTACGAAGGGCGGCGAGGATACGCTAGACAGAATCTTTTTATTGAGTCTCGAGGAAGCGTGTACCTGTTTCGGCGACAGTCGCGATAAACTATTCCACCCCAAATTGAACCAGCGGTATTGGTTTGAACGGAAAGATGAGAACAATGTCAACCGGATGGCTGGAAGACAAGGGGAAGGATGGAGCTGGTGGTGGCTGCGCTCGCCCGGCCGCGTGGGAGTGAAAGCCGTGTACATCCATGGAGACGGCAACATCGGGATCCAGGGCAACAACATATTAAAAGGAAATATCGGGGATGGAAGATGTATCGGCGGTGTGCGACCGGCCTTGTGGGTGCGGCTGGATGCGTTGAATTGACTTCCGGGTACAAGTCTCCCCCGGAAATGCAGCAGAGCCGCTGGATGAGAACGCCCCATCCAGCGGCTCTGCCGGTGTCAGACAGCGTGAAGGATCAATCCTTCCAGTCGAAAGCCGATTCGTAGATCGCGATGATATCGGCATCTCCCAGCGGGCGGAACCAGCCGACCTTGCCGTCGGGCTTGCGTTTGACTTTGGCGGTCAGCGCCGGGATGTCTTCCATTGTGAACCGCGCGTCGAGTTCCCGGAGGTTTGTCGGCATCCCGATCGAACGGAAGAAGGCGGCGAGCTTGCTCTGACCGTCCCGGGCGGTGCGGGTCGGGTCTTCAAAATCCATCTGGCAGCCGAACACACGCACCGCCAGCTGAGCAAACCGCATGGGATTGTGCGGGATCTGGTATCCGATCCAGGCGGGGGTCAGCGCGGCGAGACCCGCGCCGTGGGCCACATCGTACATCGCACTCAGTTCGTGCTCCAGCTGGTGCACGGAGAAATCGTGTTCCCGGCCGGTTCCGCAGATGTTATTGTGCGCGAGCATGCCCGCCCACAGGATTTCCGCCCGGGCATCGTAGTTCTCCGGCTCACGCAGGACGATCGGCCCGTTGCGGACGATGGTCATAAGCAGGGCTTCCGCGATGCGGTCCGTGACCTCGACATTGCGGGTATTGGTAAAGTACCGTTCCAGAATGTGGGACATCATGTCCGCCACACCGCACGCGGTCTGGTAGGGAGGCAGGGTAAAGGTGAGCTCCGGATTCATGATGGCAAACAGGGGGCGGTTGCATTCCGCGCTCATGCCCCGTTTGAGCATGTCCGCTTCACGCGTGATCACGGCACTGTCCGACCCTTCGGTGCCGGTGGCGGGCAGCGTGATGATACATCCGTGAGGCAGCACCTTTTCGGGTTTTGCCCTGTTGGAGTGGAAATCCCAGAAATCGCCCTCGTAGGGGACGCCGGCCGCAATCGCCTTGCCCGAATCGATGGCGCTGCCGCCGCCGATGCCGAGGATAAAGTCCACGTTTTCTTTCCGGCACAGTTCGATGCCGGCGTATACCAGAGAATCCACGGGATTCGGCTTGGCTCCGCCGAGCGAGAGGTGCTTGATACCGGCCTTTTCAAGACTGGCGACTGTTCTGTCGTACAGACCCGAACGCATGACCGAGCCGCCGCCGTAATGGATCAGCACCTTGGTGCCGCCGTATTTTTTGACCAGATCTCCGACCTGATCCTCGGTGCCGCGGCCGAACACGAATTCCGTCGGGCTTTTGAATGTAAAATTGAGCATGGGAAGATCCTCGCTTTCCGGTGTGGTCTGCCGCGCCGGAAAACCGGTACGGCACCCTTCCTCCAAAGTGTACCATGAAGCGCGCGGGGTTGAAAAAAACGTCGCCCCGGATTATCATGACCCTGTCATCACATGTGGAGCGGGAGGAGTACCTGCCACGACCCCGACAGAGAGGGACGCCCATCGGCTGCA
>CAZBKR010000253.1:0-2629 GCA_964492455.1 uncultured Oscillospiraceae bacterium | reverse complement strand
AGGAAAAGATCGCCATCCGCGACAAGGCGTTCAAGGAACTCGGCGAGATCGAGGTTGTCGAGTAAGGGAACCCCGGCTCCCTCTCGCGGCCGCTCCAGACAGACAAGAGGACCCCGGCCCGCAAGGCCGGGGTCCCTTCCATTTTGTTCCATGCGTGAAAGGAGGAGAACGATGGCAGCACACACACCCGGTATCCCGGGGCGGTACTACGCACGGACCGGCGGTCCGCCAGTCGGCCCGCCGCCCGGGAGCGACGCTTACAGCCTGTGCGTGTACGACATCGTGGAACGCATCCCGGAAGGACGGGTCGCCACCTACGGGCAGATCGCGGCGATGCTGACCCATCCCGGCCCCGGTCGCCCCCGGGGCTTTCCGCTGGCAGCGCGCCGGGTGGGAACCGCGATGCGAAACGCCCCTGCCGACCGGCATCTCCCCTGTCACCGCGTCGTCAACGCGCGCGGTGAGATGCTCCGCGGAGACGCGTTCGGAGGTGCCGATACGCAGCGGCAACGACTTGTCCGGGAAGGGGTTGTGTTCCGTCAGGACGGCCGGATCGATCTGCGCTCCAGCCTCTGGCGCCCGGCGGACGCCCGGCCGGACGGTGGCCCGCCGGACAAGAAGCCGGGTCTTGCCGAGCGCTAGACCGTGAGCGTCGTGGCGTCCTCCAGGATGGCCACCCGGTCTCCCAGCAGCGCGCGCAATTCCCGGAGCTGTCCCTCCCGTTCATTCAGGATGGCCCGGCCGTGGTGGATGAAGCCCAGCAGTCCGGGCAGCCGGTCTATCTCCCTGAGTTCGCGGACCACCTCGACCGGCAGATGGTGTCCGGTTTCCATCAGGAGCAGGTCGCAATCCTCCAGCAAAGGCAGGAGTTCCCCGACGCCTCCGGTGTCGCCCGAGAAGACGACTTTCTTTCCCTCCGCCTCGATCGCAAACCCGAAACTCCGCCAGGCCCCGTCCGCCCGCCTGGGCAGGTGGGTGTTGTGGAGCGCGGTGACCCGGAGCCCCTCCTCCTCCAGCAGCACCCCGTCCCCGTATTCCTGCGCCTCGATCGCAAAATCGCTCACAAAATTCCCCTCCGTGTTCCGCAGCATTCCGTGGATATGCTCCCACGTATCGATCTCCGGAATCCACAGTCCGATCCGCCGGTGCCGGAGGGTGTGGTGCGTGTTATCGAGTTTACGGATCGTCCAGAACAGGTTGCCCAGCCCTCCGATGTGATCCATGTGGGTGTGGGAAATAAACACCGCCCGGGTCCGCATCAGGTCGACGCCGCACAGATGTGCGGTGTATGAGCAGGATTCGCCCGCATCGAACCAGTACAGCCGGTCGCGGTGTTCTACGGCAAAGGAGACGTGGTGACGCCCCGGCATGGGCTCGGAGCCGCCACAGGTACCGAATATGTGCAGAAGCATCGGCAGGTTCTCTCTTTCGTTTCTGTTATTCCGCATCATACCACAGGACACGGTTCCGGTCGGGCGGCGTTGGCTCGCGAGGCGGATTTTTCATTCTTCCGAACTTGCTTGAATTCGTTCAGGAGTAGTAGTAGTTTTGAAGAAGGAACGGTATCACTTGCCTGGCAGCCGGGGGTCCGGTGCCGCATGCCAAAAGGAGGTTTCCCGCCCTATGAAAATTGCAGTCATCGGGGCAACCGGCAAAGCCGGCAGCCTGATCGCAGCCGAGGCCAGAAAGAAGGACTACGAAGTCACCGCCGTCGTCCGGCCTCCGTCCGTTGCCAAACTCAACGGCGCGTATCCGGTCATCGCCAAGGAGATCGCGGATCTCGTGCCGTCCGACCTGGCGGGCTTTGACGCGGTGGTCAGCGCATACGGGCCCTCCATGGGCTCTCCCGATCCCGCGGGCGACTACATCACCGCGATGGGGTCCCTGATTTCCGTGATGGAACAGCTCCCCGAGGTCCGGTTCCTGGTCGTAGGCGGCGCTTCCAGTCTGTACGCGGACGAGCGCCGGGAACACCTCGTGTTCGAGTCCATCCCGCCCGCCTACCGGCCCGTCCCCGAAGCCGCCATGAAAATGTTTGGCAAGCTCAAGGAAAGCAAGGCCAACTGGACCTATTTCAGTCCCGCCGCGACCTTCGACCCGAACGGCCGCCGGATCGGGCGGTACGTCCTGGGGACGGACTACCGGATCCCGAACGCGTCCGCGGAAAGTTACATCTCCTACGCGGACTACGCGGTCGCGATGGTGGACGAACTGGCCCGGAAAGATTTCGTGGGCAAGCGGTTCACCGCGGTCTCCGACACCAGCTACATCCAAAGGGAAAAAGAGTACTCCTTCTTTGACATCACCCAGAACCCCTTTGTCCGCAAGGGAGGCTATTTCGGAATCTACTCCCGGGCCGGCGGTTTCAGCCGCTCCGGCGTTAACTACGGCTCCGCCCGTCTCAGCATCGGTTCCAGGCGCGGCGCCATCTCGGAATGGCCGGACAACCGGCTGATGGACCTCTTCCCGGTGTACAAAGGCGCCAAGGTCGCGTTCTCCGTGAAAACCGGACCGACCGAAATCCAGATGAAAACCCTGTACGGCACCATCACACTGTGCTTCCCCGAGCCTTCTCTCCTCTACATTAAAGGAGAAGGTGGAATCAGCCTCAAGATGGAGATCGACAAAA
>CAZBKR010000252.1:1279-2631 GCA_964492455.1 uncultured Oscillospiraceae bacterium | reverse complement strand
AACCAGGGTTTGTCCTCCGGCTCGCTGGTGAACAGCCGGGTGATGCTGCGCACCGCGTTGGCCGGGCGCTGCGATCCGGTCACCACCTCCGCGAGTGCCGCGATCGGGTCCGGAGCGCAGTTCGCGATGTCCGCGAGTTCGGTCAATCCGTAGGAAAGCCCGGTCGCGTCATGCGCGACGAGGGTAAGTGTGGTCGTGCCGTGCGTGGTTTCGCGGACAAATGTGAAAGACTCCGCGTCCTCCGGATGGGCGATGCCCGCCCGCGAGAGCGCTTCCCGGGCGGTCGGCTGGTCCGCGCCTGCGATGCGCAGCAACAGCGGTATGGATTCCGCAGGGGCGTCCGGTCCAGCCTGGACCGCGCCAATCCCCCGGGTGTTGAGCACCGAAAGGAGATGCCCTGTCGCCCAGTCTCCGGTCTGACCGGATGCGAGCGGATCGTGCGGGTCGCAGATGAGCAGCAGATCGGGTGTGTGTCCCATGGGAAACCTCCATCAGATGTAGATGTCGTGTGATGCCGTTGCATCGATCATAGCATGAAGAGCGTGGCTACACCGCCCCCTCTCCCAAACGCAAACGACCCGCACCGGAAAGGGTGCAGGCCGTTTGCCCTATGATCACGAACGGGGAAAGGGGCTTACGGGGGCAGGGAGCGGGAAAGGATTTGGGGTTCAGCCGGAGATTACAGCAGATGATCGCACAGGGTACACGCACGTACAAATCATGTTTCAATCACTCCATCCCTAGCCGCCCAGCAGTCCCTTCCAGTTCGGATCCAGCTTTTGCATGCGCATGTCGTGCCTGCGGGCGGTGCCGACATGCCGGTTCCACCAGAAGAGGTTCCAGAAAATGTAGAGTAAACGCATGGCAATGACCTCCTTGGCAGTCATTGTAAGAGGGTGTGCCGGACGGCTCAATCGGATATATACGAGAAACGGGTCTTTTGTGGAAATTTCGTGCCGCTCCCGTTTCTCCCGAAAAGCGCCCGGGTGGTTTCTCCTTACAAAAACCATTCTAGGGAGAGACGCGACAAACGGAAGATCCGGTCAACAAACTTTGATCAAATCCGGGCCGTTTGCCCAAAAAGAGGGCGGAACCGCGAGATTCCGCCCTTTGCGTTGCATTCATAACTCCCTGTCAGACTACCCCTGCGCCTGCAGAAAGGACAGCATGCGTTCGTTGACCTCCCGGCACTGCTCGGTCGGAAAGTGCGGCCCGTGCCCGGCCCCCGGTACGACCCAGACCTCCGCCTGGGGGTAACGCGCCTGCATCGCTCGGAGTTTGTCCGACGAGGCGTAGGGATCGCGTTCGCCCCCGATCAGGAGCATCGGCATCGAGATCCGCGCGGCCTCCGC
>CAZBKR010000252.1:0-1269 GCA_964492455.1 uncultured Oscillospiraceae bacterium | reverse complement strand
GCCAGTCCCGCGCGCTCTGCCGCAGGTGATACGCCCAGTCCCCGCCGTGTGCCTCCGCGTGCAGTGACCGGATCCGCTCGATAAATGCGGTCTGTCCGACCGCTACCAGCGCCTCAGGTTCATAATCGTCCGCACCCTCCGGGTCGGCTGCCCCGCCGGTCCCGATGAGGATCAGCGACCGCACCCGCTCCGGATGGGCAGCTGCGAGGTGCAGCGCGACCCCGGCGCCCAGGCTGTACCCGACTATGTGCGCACGGGAGATCCCGAGTTCGTCGAGGAAACCCGCCATGTCCTCCGCGATCCGCGGGGTGTCCCAGTCCGTGCTTTCGGCCGTCGTCCGGCCGTGCCCGCGCAGATCCGGGAGCAGACAGCGCCAGTGGTGGAAAAAAGGCTGGATCTGACCGCTAAACGCGATGATCCCCCGGCTGTAGGCACTGTGCAGAAAAAGTACCGGGTCGCCCCAGCCGATGTCCTCATAAAAGAGGTTGCAATCGTCCACTCGCATTCGCGGCATTGAATCAGTCCTCCAGTTCGTCCAGGGCAAACACCCATTTGCCCATCCCGTAGTAGTAGTTGCCGGCCTGCGCCGTGAACCGCAGCATGCAGTAGTCCGGATCGGTCGGGCCGAGCGGATAGTATTTTTCAGATCCCTCGTTCCAGAACCGGCGCCGGGTTTCGTCGTCGGTCACGACCTCCATCGTCCCGGTGAGCATGAGGCCGCGGACGGTAGCCGGATTCATGAAATAGAGACAGGCTTTGGGATTCTCCAGCCACCGGGCGGTCCGGATCGCGGAATTGTTGGAGGAAAACCAGAAGGTTTCGATTCCCTCGTTCGCGCGCCGGAACATGGCCTTGGCGTTGGGGAATCCCTCCTTGTCCACCGAACAGACCACCGCGTCGCGGCAGCCCTCCACCAGACGGATCAGTTCTTGTTTGTCGGGGAGAATGCGCCGCAACTGGCGCTTGAACCTTTCGACCTCTTCCTCCGTAAACCCCTGGCCAGACCGCTCTTGCATCCCGCGGGCCACCAGGTCGCACGCCTCGCGGTATTCCCGCGCCGGCCCGGCAAGTTCGATGCGGACCTGCCGGCGTTCGACGGGGTCCGGGGTACGGGCCACCAGCCCCAAAGCCTCCATCTGGTCGAGCATGCCGGTGAGTGTGGTTTTGTCCAGCAAAGCCACCCGGCCGATCTCCGGAACCGTCAGCCGCCCCTGTTCCCACAATGCGTGTAAAATCCGTCCTTGCGCCCCGTTGTTATCGTCGATTCCG
>CAZBKR010000251.1:0-2645 GCA_964492455.1 uncultured Oscillospiraceae bacterium | reverse complement strand
ATCTGGGTCATGGCCGGAATCACCCAAAAGACCGTCTATGCGCTCCGCAAACATGTGGATGAGAAGCTCGACCGCCTGCCGATCCGGACGTTTGACAGCATGCCCCGCGGCGACCTGTTGTCCCGGGTGACCAACGACATTGACAATATCCAGCAGACCCTGAGCCAGAGCATCACCCAGGTGATGACAGCCTTGCTCACGGTGGTGGGCGTCATGGCCATGATGCTCTCCATCAGTCCGCTGCTGGCACTGGTATCTTTGGTCACGCTCCCGCTCGCAGGAGTGGTCGCGATGCAGATTGCGAAACGCTCCCAAAAGCAGTTTGCCATCCAGTGGGAGTCCACCGGCGATCTCAACGGACACATCGAGGAGATGTTCACCGGTCACTCGATCGTTCAGGCCTATGGAAAACAGGCAGAGGCTGTTCAGCGGTTCGACGCGCACAATGAACGGCTTTATGCATCTTCCTTCAAAGCACAGTTCATTTCCGGCATCGTGATGCCTGTCATGCACTTTTTCAACAACCTCAATTATGTTGTGATCTGTGTGGTGGGCGGAATCCGGATTGCTCAGGGTAATATTTCGTTTGGTGATTTGCAGGCATTTATCCAGTATGCCCGCCAGTTTACACAGCCGATCGCTCAGACCGCGGGTATTTTTAATATGATCCAGTCGACTGCGGCGTCGGCGGAGCGGGTTTTTGAACTCCTGGATGAAAAGGAAGAGGTGCCGGAGGTCGGCATGGCAGCGGATGCTCCTGTAGCGGGCGACGTGCGGTTTGAGCAGGTTTCTTTCCGGTATGATCCGGACACCCCGCTGATCGAGGATATGAATCTCACGGTAGAACCGGGTCGATCGGTCGCCATCGTGGGACCGACCGGCGCGGGTAAAACCACACTGGTCAACCTGCTGATGCGGTTTTACGAGATTCAGGGGGGAACCATCCGGGTCGATGGAACGGACATCCGCGAAATGCCGCGCGAAGCGCTTCGTAAACCCATCGGAATGGTACTGCAGGACACCTGGCTGTTCAAGGGTACCATCCGCGACAACATCGCTTACGGGCGGGAAAACGCCACCGAAGAGGAAATACGAGAGGCTGCGCGCGCGGCCTATGTAGACCATTTTGTGCGGACGCTTCCGGACGGATACGACACAGTTCTGGAGGACGAAGCATCGAACCTGTCTCAGGGACAGCGTCAGTTGCTGACGATTGCCCGCGCATTTCTGGCGCAACCCCGTATTCTGATCCTCGATGAGGCGACCAGTTCGGTCGACACCCGCACCGAGGCGATTGTGCAGCGCGCGATGGCCCGCCTGATGGAGGGACGGACCAGTTTTGTGATCGCACACCGGCTGTCCACCATCCAAAACGCGGACACCATCCTGGTGATGGACCATGGGCGTGTCGTGGAACAAGGCAGGCATCAGGAACTGCTCGACCGGGGCGGATTTTACAACCGGCTGTACCAGTCGCAATTCACCCGAGCGGAGGATGAGGAAATTGTTACGCCAAACCCGGCATAATCCTGCCACGCGACATGAGCCCTTGATCCCGTAATACGTGCGCTGTTCTAGGAGCGCAGATGATCCGGAGATCGGATTCGCAATAGAAACAACCGCAGGCAACATGAATGCCTGCGGTTGTTTGCATAGACGGGGGTACTGCGATCGTTGTCATGAGAGGGCTATGGCACAGTCACCTGAATGACGTTGGATGTGTAGGATCCACTCTCATACACATAGGTGATGGCGACATAGTAGGTTTCGCCTGCTTGCAGGGTTAATCCGAAATCGCTGGTTCCGTTGTATCCATCACCTGCCTGGAAGGTGCAGCTGATCTGATTTACATTGGAAATGGCCTGCAGATATCCGTTGTCCGGGTACATCGGGGTTTCGTCTGTTTTGCTGAACACGACCTTGTAGTACCGGAATCCTGTCTCGATCGGAGCTCGAGACCATTGAAGCACTTGGGGTGACGATTCGGCAACAATCATGCCTGTCGGCGGGGTCGGTGTAGCCGTTCCCGGCACTGTCACCTGCAGCACATTTGTTGTGACTTTACCGGAACTATACACGTATGTGATCGCGACGTAATACGTTTCGCCCGCCTGCAGGGTAGAGCTAAAATCGTTGTTTCCATTGTATCCGTCGCCTGCCTGGAAGGTACAGCTGGTCTGGTTCACATTGGAAATCGCCTGCAGGTAGCCGTTGTCCGGGTAGATCGGAGTCGAGTCGGTTTTGCTGAACACGACCTTGTAGTACTGGAATCCTTCGGTGACAGAGGGATAGCTCCACTGCAGGGTGTTTTCCGCCGTCAGTTTGAGTTTCAGATCGGTCGGGAGCGGCGGGGGTGTGTAGGCGGGACCGTTGTAGATGGCTTGTATGACGTTGGACGATACCTTTCCATCTGAAAACACGTAGGTGATGGCAAAGTAGTAGCTTTGACCCGGTGTCAGGCGGCCGCCGAAATCCCCGTTATTGTACGCGCTTTTGTTGTCGACCCGGCAGGAGGTGGTAGCCCGGTCGAGCGCGTACAGATAACCGTCTTCCGAGTACATCGGAGCCGGGTCATTTTTGGAGATCACCACTTTGTAATACTTGAGAGTTTTGCTCTCCGGTGACATGCCCCAGTGGAGTACCAG